>JBOHYO010000411.1:0-2338 GCA_050737935.1 Rhodanobacteraceae bacterium | reverse complement strand
TCCCCTTCAAGGGGAGAGTTGGGCGGGGATGGGGTTAGAAGCACCATATGCTTTCGCAAAAGTCGAGAGAAAACCCATCCCCCTCCCCTCCTCCCCCTTGAAAGGGGGGAGGAGGAGGAAGCAGCGCGCCGTCACGCAACAATCCGCACCGGCACCGATTTCGCCGCCGGCGTCTTGCTCTCCTGCGCGTGGTGCCAGTAGGGAATCAGTGCATTGCATTCCGGGTAGTAACCACCGATGCAGCCTTGTGGAATGTCGTAGCTGACCACGCGCAGGCCGCGCACCTCGCGATGCACGTCGTCGCCCGCGTCCGACACCAGCGTGATCTCCTGCCCGTCGCGCAGCTTGAAATGCTCGATATCGGCCGGGTTCATGAACACGATCATGCGCGTGTCGTGCACGCCGCGGAACCGGTCGTCATTGGAATACACGGTGGTGTTGTACTGACCGTTGGAGCGTAAAGTCACCAGCCGTAACCGCCCTGGCACATCCTCGAAACCGGTCGCACTCAAGGCGGGCGGCGAAATGAAATTGGCCTTGCCGCTTTCGGTCTTCCACTCACGCCTGCGCGCGGCATTCGGGCGATGGAAGCCGCCCGGCGTGAACATCCGCTTGTTGAAATCCTTGAACTGCTCGGGATAGGTTTCCTCGATCGCGTCGCGCACCTTCGAATAGTCACCGACCCATTCGTCCCACGACACCCTGGGGTTCGGCGCCAGCGTGGCTTTGGCCATTTCCGCGACGATCTTCGGTTCGGACAACAGATGTTCGCTGGTTGGCTTGTGCTTGCCGAACGAGCCGTGGATGCAACTGGTGGAATCCTCGACACTGACCGTCTGCGGCTTGCCGTTCTGCACATCCAGATCGATCCGCCCCAGGCAGGGCAACAGGTACGCGACCTCGCCGTTGATCAGGTGCGAGCGGTTCAACTTGGTGGCGATCTGCACGGTCAGCCGCAGCCTGCGCCACGCCTCCTCCACGCGCGGACTGTCGGGAACGGCGCGCAGGAAGTTTCCGCCGAGTCCGATGAACGCGTGCACCGTCCCCTTCAACACGCCTTCGCAAACCTGCACGGTCTTCATGCCTGGCTCGCGGGGCGGTTCGAAACCATACTGCTCCGCGAGCCGGTCCAGTGGCACCAGCTTCGGATCGTCGGCGATGCCGACCGTGCGCTGCCCCTGCACGTTGGAATGCCCGCGCACCGGGCAAAGGCCGGCACCGGGCTTGCCGACGTTGCCGCGCAACAGCAGCAGGTTGGCGATCATGTGCAGGTTGTGTTCGCCGAAATGATGCTGGGTCAGCCCCATGCCGTAGATGCCGATCGCGGCGTGCGACTGTGCGTACACGCGCCCGGCCTCCTCCAATGCGGCGCGCGTCAACCCGGACGCCACTTCTATCGCCCTCCACTCCTGCGAGCGTACGCACGCCGCAAATTCGTCGAAGCCGTGGGTGTGTTCGGCAATGAATTCGTGGTCCAGCACGCGCGGATGTTGGTTCGCGACCGCCTCGTCGTCCAGCGCGAACAGCGTCTTGCAGATCCCCATGATCGCGGCGATGTCACCACCGGCCTTCACCTGGTGATATTGCGAGCTGATCGGCGTGGCCTTGCCGCCCAGCATCTGTACCGGGTTCTGCGGATTCTTGAAGCTCTCAAGCCCCCGCTCGCGCAGCGGGTTGAAGGTGATGATCGGAACGCCGCGCTGCGAAATCTTCTGCAGCGAATGCAGCATGCGCGGGCTGTTGGAGCCGACATTCTGGCCGAAGAAGAACACGCAATCCGTCTTGTCGAAATCCTCCAGCGTCACCGTCCCTACAGGCGAACCCACGCTCTTCTTCAAGGCGGTGCCAGTGGTCTCGTGGCACATATTGGAACTGTCGGGCAGGTTGTTGTGGCCGTACAGCCGCCCGAACAGCGCATACATGTAACTGGTTTCCAGCGATGCACGGCCGGACGCGTAGAACACCGCGGATTTCGGGTCGAGCTTTTTCAGTTCCGCACCGATCACCGCGAACGCCTCGCTCCACTCGCAGGGCACGTACTTGTCCGCGTCGCGGTCGTAGCGCATCGGGTGTGTCAGGCGCCCATGTCGCTCCAGTTCGTGGTCGCTCCAGCCGAGCAGCTCCGTGAACGTGTGCTCGGCGAAGAACTCCGGTCCGGTCCTTTCGCTGGTCAGTTCCCAGGCGGTGGCCTTGGCGCCGTTCTCGCAGAACTCGAAGGGATGCGCGTCCGCGGGCTTGGCCCACGCGCAGGATACGCACATGAACCCGTCTGCCTTGTTTTGCCGCATCAGCTCGCGCGCGGTCGTCAGCGGCGCCTTCTCGCGCATCAGGATGTCGC
>JBOHYO010000410.1:0-2628 GCA_050737935.1 Rhodanobacteraceae bacterium | reverse complement strand
AGATCAAGCAGGGCGAGGTCGTCGGCTTGCTGGGTCCGAACGGCGCCGGCAAGACGACCTGCTTTTACATGATCGTCGGCCTGATCGAACCCGACAGCGGGCGCATCACCCTCGATGGCGAGGACATCACCGGGCTGCCGATGCACCAGCGCGCCCGCTTGGGGCTAGGCTACCTTCCGCAGGAAGCGTCCGTGTTCCGCCGGCTCTCGGTCGCCGACAACGTGCTGGCGGTCCTGGAGTTGCGCACGGACCTGCCGGCCGCGCAGCGCCGCGGCGAACTGGAATTGCTGCTGGATGAACTGAAGATCAGCCACATCGCCGGCCAGAAGGGCATCAGCCTGTCGGGTGGCGAACGGCGGCGCGTCGAGATCGCGCGCGCACTCGCGGCCAATCCGCGCTTCATGCTGCTCGACGAACCCTTCGCCGGCGTCGATCCGATCTCGGTGGGCGAAATCCAGCGCATCGTGCGGCACCTGCGCGACCGCGGCATCGGCGTGCTGGTCACCGACCACAATGTCCGCGAGGCGCTTGGCATCTGCGAGCACGCCTACATCCTCAACGACGGCAAGGTGCTCGCGCGCGGCACGCCTGCGGAAATCCTGGCCCACGAGCAGGTACGCGAGGTCTACCTCGGCCACGAATTCAGGATGTAACTACGGTCTTTCACCGGCCCGCACGTTCGCAGCTACGAAGCTGCTTTCGCGAAAAGTCAGGCCATGGATGGCCGTTCTGGTCTCCATCGACTGTGGCGCGTTCTGATTGCGGCGACCTTGATCGAGCCGCGATCACGGATGATCGCAAAAACAAACCCCATGGATGGCCGTTCTGATCTCCATCGACCATGAATCGCCCAAGTTGCGGCGATCTTGATCGAGGCCGCGATCACGGATGATCGCACGAATGAACGCCATGGATGGCCGTTCTGGTGCCTCTCGGCCCTCGACCGTGACGTTGGCAGAAACCCGCAGCGAGACGGCGATCACGGACGATCGCACAAATGATGCAAAAAACGTGCCCTTGCACTACCTTTGCGGCGTTCCACGGTATACGATGCCGGCGGCCCTCCACGAACGCCACCATGAAACCCGGTCTCCAGCTTCGCCAATCGCAGACGCTGTCGCTGACGCCGCAACTCCAGCAGGCGATCAGGCTTTTGCAGTTGTCCCAGCTCGAACTACAGGTCGAATTGCGGGAATTGACGGAAGCGAATCCGCTGATCGAACTGGATGGAATGGACGGCGCGGCGGACGGCGAGGCCGGCGAACAAGCCGACTCCGCATCCACCGAGACCAGTTCGGACGGCGAGGCCTCCACCGATGCCGGAGACGATACCGATCATTGGGACGAACATTCGCCCCAGGCCGCCGAATGGACCCCGAGCAACCGCGGGTTCGACGACGACGATTCGCCCGAACAGCAGGACGCCGCACCCGAAGGCCTGTCCGAACACCTGCTGTGGCAAGCCAACCTGAGCGGATTTTCGGCGCGCGAGCAGGCCATCGCCACGGCCATCATCGATGCGCTCGATGTCGACGGCTACCTGCGTGAGGGGCTCGAACCGGTGCTGGCCGCCCTGCACGCCCTGGAGCCCGTCGCCGACAAGGACGAAGTGGAAGCGATGCGCGTGCGCGTGCAACGCTTCGACCCGACCGGAGTCGCGAGCATCGATCTTGCCGACTGCCTTGCGGCGCAACTGGAACAACTGGACCCCGCCACCGAAGGGCGGGAGCTCGCGCGTGAAATCGTCGCCGGCGAACTCGAGCTTCTCGCCCGCCGCGACTTCGCCAAGCTGGCGCGCAGGCTGAACGTGTCCGAGGAAGAAATCGTCGGCGCCGCCACGCTGGTCCGCGCGCTCAATCCGCGCCCGGGATCGGCCTTCGACCCGACGCCCGCCGAATACGTCGCGCCCGACGCGTACGCGGTGAAGGCCAGCGGGCGCTGGCGGGTGTCGTTGTCACCCGACTGCCAGCCCCGGCTCGCGATCAACCAGCACTACTGCAGCTTGATCGCGCGCGCGCAACGCAGCGATGCAACGTGGATGCGCGGTCAATTGCAGGAAGCCCGCTGGCTGATCAAGAGCCTCGAGGCGCGCGCCGACACCCTGTTCAAGGTTGCCTCGGCGATCGTCCGCACCCAGAGCGCGTTCCTGGATTTCGGACCCGAGGCGATGAAGCCGCTGGTGATGCGCGAACTGGCCGAGGAACTCGGCATGCACGAATCGACGATCTCGCGGGTCACCACGCGCAAGTACCTGCACACCCCGCGCGGCACGTTCGAGTTCAAGCACTTCTTCTCATCCAGCGTCCCGACCGAGGACGGCGGCAGCGCTTCAGCCACCGCGATCCAGGCAATGATCCGCAAACTGGTGGAAGAGGAGGATTCCCGCAAACCGTTGTCCGACCAGACGCTGACCGCGGAACTGAACCGGCGCGGGATCCGGGTCGCGCGCCGCACGGTGGCCAAGTACCGCGAGCAGATGCGCATCCCGAGCTCCGGCGAACGCCTGCGCGCGCAATAAACGTTTTGGGGCATGCCGGGCGCTCGTATTCGCTGGCCGTGGCGCAACGCGAGGGGGAACGCACATGCATTGTCGATACTTGGCGAGTGCCGAAGCCCGCCGCACAGCGC
>JBOHYO010000409.1:0-5020 GCA_050737935.1 Rhodanobacteraceae bacterium | reverse complement strand
GTCGCACCCGACGGCTCCCCAGAAGCCACGCTGTACGCGGCGCTGGTGCGCGGCGTGCGGGACTATGCCGGCAAGAACGGGTTCGAAGGCGTGCTGCTTGGCCTGTCGGGTGGCATCGATTCGGCATTGACGCTGGCAATCGCGGTTGATGCACTGGGTGCGGACAAGGTGACGGCAGTGATGTTGCCCTCGCGCTACACCTCGGAACTCTCGCTCCGCGAGGCGCGTGCACAGGCGCGAACGCTCGGCGTGGAGTATTTCGACCTGCCCATCGCCTTGATGGTCGATGCGGCCACCGCGACCCTCGCGCCCGCCTGCGGCGAACTCGGCGATGTCACGGCGCAGAACCTGCAGGCGCGCAGCCGCGGCGTGCTGCTGATGGCGCTGTCCAACCAGACCGGCAAGCTTCTGCTCACTACCGGCAACAAGAGCGAGATGGCGGTCGGGTACGCCACCCTCTACGGCGATATGTGCGGTGGCTACGCGCCGCTCAAGGACGTCTACAAGACGCAGGTATATCGGTTGGCGAGGTGGCGCAACGAGAGCGCGGGACCCGGGGCCCGGGACCCGGGACCGGGAAACCACGCCAGTGAAGTCATTCCGAGGGCAGTGATCGAGCGCGCGCCGTCGGCGGAATTGCGCGCGGACCAGACCGATCAGGACTCGCTGCCGCCGTATGAAGTGCTGGACGGGATCCTGCAGCGCTGCATCGAGGGCGCCGAATCCCAGGACGAGATCGTCGCCGCCGGTTTCGACGCCGAAGACGTGCAGCGGGTCGTGCGGATGCTGTATGCGTCGGAGTTCAAGCGTCGGCAGGCGGCGCCGGGACCGCGCGTGTCGCCCTGCGCGTTCGGCCGCGAGCGGCGCTATCCCATCTCGAATGGCTGGCGCTGACGTTGTTCCCTCTCCCGTTTTGGCAGAGGGGCGCGATGGCGTTGCCTGCGCGAAGGATCCTGCAGGAGCGGGCCGTCCCCGCGACCCGAAACTGACCGTCCATCGCGCGCATGGCGCGCTCCTACAACGGAGTTGGCAGGAGCGGGCCAGGGCCAGGCCCGCGAAACCAAGCGTGCCAAAGAATATTGCGCGAAATTGCGCGCAACACGCTGTCAGTGCGCGCTGGTCAGCGGGATCAGCCGATAAACCCACGTGTGGTGGCTGGGCCAGCCGTTGGGGTCGCGCAGGTACGGATGGTCGGGATAGTTGAGCTTCAGGACCTGGGTCGCGTCGTCCGCGAGCTTTTGCTGCCCGAGCTGGTGGTAGCTCTTGGCCATGATCGCCAGCGCATCCGCGGATTCCGGCGAGCGCTGGTAGTGTTCGATCACGTATTTCGCGCGGTCGGCCGCGGCGATGTAGGCCTGCCGCTGCAGGTAGAACTTCGCGACATTGAGTTCGGACTGCGCGAGCTGGTTGCGCAGGTAGATCATGCGCTGGCGGGCGTCGGCCGCGTAGCGTGTGTCCGGGAAGCGCGCGACCAGCGTGTTGAAGTCATCGAACGATTGCAGCGCGTAGCCCTGGTCGAAGCGTGACGGCGAGATTCCGACCATGTGCTGCAACGCGGATTCGGTGCGGTCGAAATTGATCAGGCCGCGCAGGTAATAGGCGTAGGCGATATGCTTCTGGGTCGGATAGGTCTTGATGAATTCGTTGATGGTCGAATACGCGTCGTCCGCCTTGTCGTCCTTGTACTGCGCGTAGGCCAGCTCGATCTGCGACTGCTCGTTGTAGGCGCCGTACGGGAAACGCGAGATCAGTTTCTGGTAGGCGGCTTCGGCGGCGCCCCAGTTGCCATCGCCGGACAGCGTGTGCGCGCGGTCGTACAACTGCTCGACGGTCATGTTGTTCAGGGTGTCGCGCTTGCCGTGGTGGAACAGCGAGCAGGCGCCGAGGACGAGCAGCAGCGGCAGGATCAGTGCGAATTTCAGCAGGGGTTTGGAGCTTCGGGATGGCATCGGGGGAGTCTTTGCGAACGCGAACGGGGCATGATAGCGGAATCCACATCACCCAACCCGGAGGCCGGCTGGCGTGACTGAAAGACGACCCCGCGCGGAAATCCCGACCGATCTGGCCGGGCAACGCTTCGACCAGATCCTGCCCAGGTTGTTCCCCGGGTACTCGCGGGCGCACCTGGCGGGCGAGGTCAAGGCCGGGCGCATCCGGCTGGATGGCCGCGAAGTGCCGGCACGCACGCTGGTCCACGGCGGGGAGGAAGTGGAATGGCAGGGCGTCGAGGAGTCGGTGGTGGGCGACCGGCCGGAGGCCATCGACCTCGCGATCGTGTTCGAGGATGCCGACCTGCTGGTCGTCGACAAACCCGCCGGGCTGGTGGTGCATCCCGGCGCGGGCAACCGCGCCGGCACGCTCCTGAACGCGTTGCTGCACCACGACCCGGCGCTCGCGCGGATCCCGCGCGCCGGTATCGTGCACCGGCTGGACAAGGACACCTCCGGGCTGCTGGTGGTGGCGCGTTCGCTGCCCGCGCATACGGCATTGACCCGGATGCTGGCCGCGCGCGACGTCCATCGCCGCTACGCCGCGATCGTCAACGGCGTGCCGGTCGCGGGTGGCACGGTGGATGCGCCGCTGGACCGGCATCCTTCCGATCGCCTGCGCCGCGCGGTTCGCGAGGGCGGCCGGCCCGCCGTTACGCACTACCGGGTGCGCGAGAAGTTCCGCGCGCAGGCGCTCCTGCAATGCGAGCTCGAATCGGGCCGCACCCACCAGATCCGCGTGCACATGGCGCACGCCGGATACCCGCTGGTCGGCGATCCCCTGTACGGGAAAGGCCTGAAGCTGCCGCGCGGGGCCTCGCCGGCAGTCGCGGACGCGTTGCGTGGCTTCAGGCGCCAGGCGCTGCACGCCGAGCGGCTTGCGTTCGCACATCCGGTAACCGGCGCGGCGTTGGCCTTCGACGCCGAACCGCCGCAGGATCTGCTCGACTTGGCGGCGGCGTTGCGCGAGGATGCGCACGCGCAGGCCTCGCATCATCGGTCATGAGCCGGCGCACCGGCTCCGTGGGCTCGTTGTGGCTGCGGAACCGCAGGCGGCCGTCGACGGTTCGAAAACGAACGATCCCGGATGGCGCAATGCGTCGTGCCCCTTTTCAATACGGGTGATGGAATTCGATCGAGCAGCATGCGTGTGCCCCATGTGGATCCTTCCGGACTGGCCGAGACCACCAAACGTTCGCGCCGTAACGACCACGCGCGACGGACCGTCACGGTCGAGCTACGGGTTCAACGTCGGCACGCGCTGCGGCGATGAACCAGGCGCGGCCGCGAAGAACCGCGCGTTCGTGCGCGAGGTCCTGCAGCTGCCGTCGGAGCCGTACTGGTTGCAGCAGGTGCACGGGACTCGGGTCGTCACGCTCGATTCCCCGATGGAGCGCGAAGACAACGCGCATGCGGAGTCGGGCGGGGGAGATCACACTGGGGAGCGCGAACCGCAAGCCGACGCCGCGATCACCCGCTCGCCCGGTGTGGTGCTCGCGATCCAGACTGCCGATTGCCTGCCGGTGCTGTTCGGCGCCGATGATGGCTCCGAAATCGCCGCGGCGCACGCGGGCTGGCGCGGGCTCTCGGCCGGCGTGCTGGAAAATACGCTGGCGGCGATGCGCCCGCCGAAATCCAACATCATTGCCTGGCTGGGCCCCGCGATCGCCGCCGAATCCTACGAAGTCGGCGAGGAAGTGCGCGATGCCTTCCTGTCGCACGACCCTGCAGCCGCATCCGCGTTCAGCGCTACCCGCCCCGGCCATTGGACGTGTGACCTGTACGCGCTCGCCCGGCAACGCCTGCGCTCGGCCGGCGTCTCGTGCATCGCCGGTGGCGGCTTCGATACCTTCACGGACCCGCGCCTGCACTCGTATCGCCGCGACGGAAAGCGCTCAGGACGCATGGTGAGCCTTATGTGGATGTTGCCGTCGACGGCGTGAAAGCGTGTAATGGTGCCGGCTGGGGGATTGGACTTCGAATGCGCAACGGGTTCGCGATCCGGTGGTGTGCAGTGCTCGCAGCCGGCTTGGTTTCGCCAGGCGTTGCGGCAGCGGCCGCAGCACCTTTGCCGCAAGCAAGGGTAGAACAGACAGTCATCGGTGCGTTGCCAGCTTGGCATGGCAAGCTGGCGCAGATCATCGATTACCTGGATTTGACGAAGCCGTTCGCGACGACCACTCCGTGGGCGCTCGTGGTGGCTCGAGACCCCACGCAACCGCCCCCCGACCTCGCCCTTTCGGGTAACGGCAGTCCGATAGCCATTTGTTTCGTAAAAGTTCTCGCGCCCAGGTGCAGCGAGGCCCGGGGCCACGCTGACAAACAGTGGTTCGACATGACGAATGCACTGGATACCGTAGCCGTGGTTTTCGCGGGTCCCGGTCGGGCACGACCACTGCTGATGCTGAAAACCTGCTCGGCTCACGGTCTGAATGGAAGTTGTGACATCCGGACGGCCTTGTTCGCGTATGCGCGCGAAAAGGACAGTTTCCGGCAAGTTTTTGTCAACGACAGCGGCGGCAGCAACAACAACCAGGCTGCGCGATTCGTCGAGCATGGACCGTTGCAAGGTGACGTGATCGCGGACTATCCAACCGATCATGCGCCGTACGCCTATTGGATCGAAGTGTATGCGCCGGGCCGATCTGGTCAGTACGCGCGCATCCTGCGCTATCGAGGACACACGGGCTACGGCGATGGCAATCCGTTGGCGGTTGCCGATTCGGAGATGCCGGAAATCCTGGACAAGCTGGGACTGTGGAAACCCAGCGATTCGCTGCCCGTTCCCGCGCGAACGCCGCAGGCTTGCGGATTACTTGTCCTGCGGCGCGGCGAAGAATGGTGCAGCAAATCCCTGGCAGGGACGCACCGCGATTAGTCGACTTCCAGTGCGCCCAGGAACTCTCGCCGCCACGCGTTGATGTCGTGTTTCGACAGGTGCTCGAACATCGCCGCCCAGCGTTCGCGGCGCTCGGCGCGCGACATGGTCAAGCCTTCCTCGATGCCCTCGACCAGACGCTCCGGGTCGTAGG
>JBOHYO010000408.1:0-2728 GCA_050737935.1 Rhodanobacteraceae bacterium | reverse complement strand
AGGTAAACCATTATCTCGAGACCGCGCACGGCGGCATCGAGAAGGCGGCCGCGCTCACCGGCCGCCTGCTGGCGTTCGCGCGCAAGCAACCCTTGTCGCCCAAGTCGGTGCAACTGGACGTGCTGGTACGCGGCATGCAGACGTTGCTCGAGCATTCGGTGGGGCCGAATATCGAGATCCAGTACCAATTGCATTCGCATTGGCACGTTTTATGCGACGCCAACCAGATGGAGAATGCGATCCTCAACCTGGTCATCAATGCCCGCGACGCGATGCCCGATGGCGGGGATGTGACCATCAGCACGGCGGACGTGTCGGAGGACGCGCACGATGGTGCCGCTTCCGCGATCGACCACGTGCGCCTGCGGATCGCCGACACCGGCACCGGCATGAGCGAGGACGTACGCAGCCGCGCGATGGCTCCGTTCTTCACGACCAAGCCGGTCGGCAAGGGCACCGGGCTCGGATTGAGCACGATCCTCGGTTATGTCTTGCAATCCAACGGTCAACTGGACATAGACAGCAAGCCGGGGATCGGTACTACCATCGACATCGTGCTCCCGCGCGAAGTCAGCAGCGTTTCCATGGAGGTGACGTAATGGATTCCACCATTCAAGCGGCCGTCCGCATCCTGCTGGTCGAAGACGAGGCGCTTCTGCGCGAATACGCTGCGGAAAGCCTCAGGGAAGAAGGCTTCGAGGTGCAGGCGGTGGGCGATGGCGAGGCGGGTCTCAAGGCCCTCCAGTCCGACGCACCGATCGACGTCTTGCTCAGCGACATCCGGCTGCCCGGGGTGAGCGGCTACGAACTCGCCGAGGCGGGAAGGATGTTGCGGCCCGCGCTGAAGATGATCCTGATGACCGGCTACGCGCCGGGCCTGCCCCAGACCCTGGAGCATACGGTCCACTGTGTGTTGCAGAAACCTTTCAGGATCGACACCTTGACGGACGTGATCACCGGCGCCCTGGCGGCGGGCGCTGCCTGACGGGACTTCCGGGCCTGGCGCCGTTCGGCGCACGCGTTTCGCATTTCCCGTTGCGCCGCCGTGCGGCCGCCGTGTCGTAGAGCGGACGCCGTCCGCCGCCCCACGCACCTGTGGGTGGGCAATGCCGCCCACGATGACCGCTCGCCGCTCGGCGTGCACAAGCGCATGATCCTTCATGCGTTCGCGACAGGCCGCGAGTATGGTGGGCCCGTACTGATCGCGCCGTACCGTCCTTCCTGGGCCGGCTGCACCTGCTCATGGAGGAGCCGTGCAATGAGATCACAAGCGATTTGCCTGGCGTTGGCCGCGTGCAGCCTCGCGGCCGGCGCCAAGACGCCGAAATTGTTCGGCCTGCCCACCCAGTACAAGACATCTTCGGGATCCACGTTCGGGGTCTCCGGCGTGTACCAATACGACTGGAACGACTTTTCCCATGGCGGCATCGATCCCGCCACGGGCGAGCCGCTGTTCGAAGACGCGCACACATGGGCGCGCAGGGAACTTGACGCCTACTTCAAGGCACCGAACGGCCTCGAAGTCCACGTCGGCTATGACTGGAGCAATTCCTGGGCCGACAATTACCTGAAGTACAGTTCGAAGAAACTCGGGGATTTCCGGGTCGGCCAGTTCCTGACGCAGGTCGGCTGGGAATCGGTGGAAGGCGCCCAAACCTGGACGTTCCTGACGCCGAGCCTGCCCGGCAAGGCTGCGTTCGAGGGGCGCCGGATCGGGGCCGACTGGAGCTACGGCGGAATCAAGCATTGGCTGTTCCAGACAGCGTACTTCTGGAACGGCAACCTGGACGGGAAGTTTCCGGGGCACACCTACTCGGCGCGGATCGTGTTCGACCCGATCAAGCAGAAAGACACCGTGCTGCACCTGGGGCTCGCGGCGTCGCGTGAGGTTCCCGGCGACCACATCGCGCACTTCTCCACGCCGCCCGAAGCGAGCCTGACCCAAACCAGCCTGGTCGACACCCAACCCCTGCCGTTCACCGATTCGATCGACCGCCGCGGCCTCGAAGTCGGCTTCCTGCGCGGTCCGGTTTACATGCAAGGCGAGTACCTGCGGATGACCGCGCACCGCGGCAACGGGCTGCCGAATTTCCGTGGCGAAGGCTTTTACGTCCAGGGCGCGTGGATGGTGAACGGCGAGACCGCGCGAAGCTACAAGAACGGCGAGTTCTCGATGCCGAAGTCCAGGCAATGGAACGGCGACTTCGAACTCGCAGCGCGCTACAGCGAACTGGATCTCCGCGACGGAATCGTCCAGGGCGGCCGCGAGCACAACTGGACCGTCGGCGTGAACTGGTACTGGAAGAACCTCGAGTTGCAGGCCGACTACGTGTGGGCGAGCGCCAACGACAGTCCGGCCAAGCTGTATGTCGCGCCAGTCGATCCGCGGGTATTCGAGGTGCGTCTGCAGATCTATTTCGGACCGTAAGGGAAAAGGGACATGGCAACCACACAGGAAAGACCGCGACCGCGACGCTGGCATTGGGGACCGCTTTCCATCGGCATCGTGCTGGTGATCCTCGGGCTGTACTTCGTGGTCGGCGGCGTCTACCTGTTGACGATCGGCGGCACGCCTTATTACCTGTTGGCCGGAATTGGCCTGGTGGTGACCGCGGTGGCGCTGATGGTGAGCCGCGGCATTTCGCTGTGGATCTATGCCATCGTGCTCTTGGGCACGCTGGTATGGGCGGTGGTCGAAGTCGGGTTCAAGCGGTTCGGTCTGGCGCCG
>JBOHYO010000407.1:0-2892 GCA_050737935.1 Rhodanobacteraceae bacterium | reverse complement strand
ACATCGGCCTGACCGAGCCCGGCATCATCGCCGCCGAATCGCCGAATCAGATCGTCAACAGCCTGGTGATCCTGCCCGATATCGAGAAGCGGCTGGAAGCCTTCGTGCGCGCTGGACACGGCTTCATCGTGTTCCCCGGTGGCGTCGGCACCGCCGAGGAGATCCTGTACCTGCTCGGGATCCTGCTGGACCCGCGCAATGTGAACCTGCCGTTCCCGCTGGTGTTCACGGGCCCGGCGGTGGCGGCGCCGTATTTCGAACAGATCGACACGTTCCTGCGGCTGGTGCTTGGCGAGGCGGCGGCCAGGCGCTACCGGATCATCATTGACGATCCGGTCGCGGTCGCGCACGCGATGCAGCAAGGCATCGAAAACGTCCGCAACCATCGGGTGGAACAGCACGACGCATTCTTCTTCAACTGGGAGATGGAGATCGATCTGTCCTTCCAGCAGCCATTCGTGGCCACCCACGAGGCGATGGCCGCCCTCGACCTCAACCGCGGCCGCGCGCCACACGCGCTCGCGGCCGACATGCGCCGCGCGTTCTCGGGGATCGTCGCGGGCAACGTCAAGGAGGAGGGAATGCGCCGGATCGAGCGCAACGGGCCCTACGAAATCCACGGTGACCCGGGATTCATGCGCGCGCTCGATACGCTGCTGCAGGGCTTCGTCGCGCAGCACCGGATGAAGCTGCCGGGCAGCCGGTATGTTCCGTGTTACCGGATCGTGGGCGCTGGAGCCGGCACCTGAAGGATCGGTGTAGGAGCGGCCCTTGGCCGCGACAGGCCATAAGGCGCGATGGCATGCCTGCTGCATTTGTCGCGCGCATGGCGCGCTCCTGCCAAACCATTCGATTGCAAGTACGCCAAGGTTGCCATGGAAGCGCTCTATGATCATGGCCGTCCACTGCCAATGACGCGCCTCTCGGTTATCCTGCGCGAATGTCTTCCATCCGTCCGCTCACCGCCGAACTCATCAACCAGATCGCCGCCGGCGAGGTGATCGAACGACCGGCATCGGCGGTCAAGGAACTTGCGGAAAACAGCCTCGACGCCGGGGCGCGGCGCATCGACATCGACATCGAACAGGGCGGGATGCGGCTGATCCGGGTGCGCGACGACGGCGCCGGCATCGCGGCCGCGGAATTGCCCTTGGCGATGGCGGCGCACGCGACCAGCAAGATCGCGAGTTTCGAGGACCTCGCGCATGTCGCGAGCCTCGGGTTCCGTGGAGAAGCCCTGGCTTCGATCGCGTCGGTGTCACGCACGAGCATCACCTCGCGACGCGCGGGCGACACGAACGCGATGCGCCTGGACGGCGGGTCGGTGCACCCGCCGCAACCGGCCGCAAACCCGCCCGGCACGACGGTGGAGGTGCGCGACCTCTTCCATGCGGTGCCGGCCCGTCGCAAGTTCCTGCGCAGCGAGCGGACCGAGTTCGGACACATCGACGAGTTGGTGCGGGCGCTTGCCTTGGTGCGGCCCGACGTCGAATTCCGGCTCACGCACAACGGCAAGCCGGTGCGCGTCCTCAAGTCTGCCACCGATGCCGCCGCGCAACTGGTGCGGGTCGGCGACTTGCTGGGAGATGCGTTCGCGGCCAACTGCCTGCACATCGAGCAGGCCGCGGCCGGGCTGCGGCTGGCCGGCTGGATCGGGCTGCCTACCGCCTCGCGCTCGCAGGCCGACCAGCAGTATTTCCACGTGAACGGCCGTCTGGTGCGCGACCGCAGCGTCGCGCACGCCGTGCGCCAGGCCTACGCCGACGTGTTGTTCCACGGGCGGCATCCGGCGTTCGTATTGTTTCTCGAGCTCGATCCCGCCGCGGTCGACGTCAACGTGCATCCCGCCAAGCGCGAGGTTCGCTTCCGCGACATGCGGCTGGTGCATGATTTCCTTTTCCACGCCCTGCACGATGCGGTGGCGCAGACGCGTGCGGGTGAAACGGGGTCTGAAACGGGGTCAGGTTCAGGCGAAACGGGGTCAGGTTCATTTTCTCGCGTAACGACCCGGGCCAGCGAGATGTCCGCACGAGAAAGTGAACCTGACCCCGTTTCGGACCCCGTTTCGCAGTACGGCCTCGGGATCCGCGAAGCACCGACCGACGCGTATGCCACGCTGCTCGGCACGAGCGACGGCTCGTGGGCACGACGCGCCGGCCTGCAGGACACGGGAACGGACGAGGCACCGCCGCTCGGCTATGCGCTGGCGCAGCTCGCAGGCATCTATATCCTCGCCGAAAACGCGCAAGGCCTGGTGCTGGTCGACATGCACGCCGCGCACGAGCGCGTGACCTACGAAAAACTGAAGGCGGCCCGCGACGCGAACCGGGTGCGGTCGCAGCAGCTTCTGGTGCCCGAAGCAATCGCGGTCAGCGAACGCGAGGCCACGGCCGCGGAGGAGCACGCCGAAGCGCTGGTGGCCTATGGCTTCGAGCTCGATCGCAGCGGCCCGCGCCAGGTGACCGCACGGCGCATTCCCGCGTTGCTCGACGGTGCCGATGCCGCCGGCCTTGCACGCGACGTGCTTGCCGAGCTTGCCGAACACGGCAGTTCGCGGCGGCTCGAGGAATTGCAGAACGAATTGCTGTCCACGATGGCTTGCCATGGCTCGGTGCGCGCGCACCGGCGACTGACCATCCCGGAAATGAATGCGCTGTTGCGGGAAATGGAATCGACCGAACGCTCGGGCCAGTGCAACCACGGCCGGCCTACATGGACCCAGCTTTCGGTGGCGGAGTTGGACAGGCTGTTTCTGCGCGGACGTTGACGAAGCAGGGACCGGGGACCAGGGACCAGGGAGCAGGGAGCAGGGAGCAGGGAGCAGGGAGCAGGGAGCAGGGAGCAGGGAGCAGGGAGCAGGGAGCAGCGCGCGAGTCCAACCCTGCCCAGGGA
>JBOHYO010000406.1:0-10761 GCA_050737935.1 Rhodanobacteraceae bacterium | reverse complement strand
GGTCTGACCTGTGACATGCAGCCGACCGGCCAGCAGATCGACGACCACACCGACGGCGCCTATGACGTCATCCTGTTCGATTCGGTTTGCGACAAGGAGATTCCCAGCAAGCTCACCGTCGTCTACCACCTGTTCGAAGACGTCGATCCGTATCACCGCGGCATCGTCACCATCCATACCGCGAAAACCACGGCCGGCGCGGTACTCGGGCCGGAGGACCCGGTCACCAGCCTCGATCTGCGCGAGCCCAATCGCTGGCGCCAGTTCCAGAGTTTCGTCGTGGACGGCATCTGGCACATCTGGACCGGCATCGATCACCTGCTGTTCATCCTTTCGCTGCTGCTGCCAGCCGTATTGATCCGCCAGCGCAACAATGCCGGCGGCGGCGATTGGGGCGGCACCGCCCGCGGTTTGCTCGCCGGCAGCGACGGCATCGGCACGCTGGCCGCGGTGCGCCCGGCCGCCGGTTATCACTGGGAAGCGGTGCCGGCCTGGTGGCCGGCGTTTATCGACGTGATCAAGGTGATCTCGGCGTTCACGATCTCGCATTCGGTCACGCTGACGTTGGCGGTGCTGGGCATCGTGGACCTGCCCAGCCGGCTGGTGGAATCGGGCATAGCACTCTCGGTGATCGTCGCCGCGGGCAACAACCTCTATCCGATCGTCAAGCAGCGTGTGTGGTTGATCGCCTTTGCGTTCGGCTTCATCCATGGACTGGGCTTCGCCAGTGCGCTGTCGGGCCTGCAATTGCCGCCGCTGGCAATGGCGGCGTCGCTGGGCGGCTTCAACGTCGGCGTCGAGATCGGCCAGGAAGCCATCGTGCTGCTGGTCATGCCGATCGCGTTCCTGCTGCGTCGCACCGTCTTCTATCAGAAATACGTGATGCGCTGGGGCTCGATCCTTATCGTCGCGATGGCCACCGGCTGGTTGATCCAGCGCGCCTTCGACATCCTGATCCCGGGCTTCAGCGCTGTTCTGCCCAAATAGAGAATGGCTGGGAACCGACGGCAGATGAAAACACGGAGGTCACTCGTCCGGATGGGAAAGTCGCACGCGCGTCACCGAACACGCGCTTTGAGTGTGGTGACGCCGCTTGCGGTCACGACGTTGCAGACCATCAAGGTTGTTGGCGCCCCGCACCACGGATGGATGGTTGCTTGGGCGGATTCTGGATCCCCAACTGGCGCAGCGCGCGAGCACAAACGCGGCCCGTTGCGCGCCTTCTTCCGCAGGGAGAAGGGGAAAGCCGACTGGCTACCGCGATCTCAACCGCAGCGGCGCTGACGCAATCATGCCGAACGGCATCAATGGCGTGATGGCGTCTGGCACCGGGCGTTCAGGGGCGTTCAGATCGCCCGGTTGCGTGAACGCGCAAGCTGGCGGTGAGCGCCGAATTGGGGGGGTGCGGGAGCGGTGAATCCGAATGCTTCCCACGTTCGTATATCCCTGTGCGCGCCGGTCGGCTGAACCATTCGTCGGCCGGCCCGGTGGATTTTCTCCGGGCCTGACAGGTCGACCGGCGCGCCATTCGCAATCGGGCGTTTGTGCGTCCGGCTCGCGGTATCTTCAGGTCGATACGGGGGAGCTGGGTGGGGATGGATGTCGCTTGTTCGGCTTCTCCGTCGGAACCACGAACCTCGATCGTGACGTTCACCCGGCGAAAACCAGTCAGTCGCCATTCCTGGCCGCTGACTGGTCCTGATCGGCGATGGCACTTTCCAGGCTTTCCACCTTGCCGGTGAGCCGCTTGTCGTGGCCGGGGCGGATGTCCGCCTTGACCACCAGACTGACCCGTGGACCGTATGCTGCCACGGCATCCGTCCCTGCACACGGATGGGCGCAACTACGAAGTGCCCAAGACGTTCGAAGCCGTGTTGTCGAAGCCTTTCCGCACGCTGACGCGCGACGATGGCGTGGTGGCGGAGAAGAGTCTGTTCGTGCCTGCCACCGAGGACGGCATGAACGGCCTGGAGCGCAACGTGGCGTGCTACGTCGATGGCAAGGCCGCGACGCATTGGTGGTTCCGCAACGTGGCGCGCAGCCAGTACGGCTTGCAGGGTTGGCGCAAGCACAAGGTGTACCCCGACCTCGTAGCCGCAGTGCGGCAGCAGTCGGGCGACGAGCGCATGCGGGTGCTGGAAACGAAAGGCCAACACATCAAGGGCAACGACGACAGCGGCTACAAGCGCGATCTGTTCAAGGCCATCAAGCACGATGTGTCGCTTCCGGTGTCGCGCATGGCGGCCTTTGTCGAGGACATCAACCTCGCCCTGCAGCAGGCGTTCCCCGGTATCCGCCACGTGATCTTCGGTCATCTGGGCGATGGCAATCGGCATTACAACGTGGCCCGCGGCGGCGACTGGGCCGATGACGCGCTGCTGGCCAGCAGGATGCCGTTTTCGAGCTGGTGCATGACAGCGTCCGTGCCGTGGGCGGGTCGATCAGCGCCGAGCACGGTATCGGTCAGCTCACGCGCGATGCGCTGGTGCGTTACAAGGATCCGGTCGAACTTGCCATGATGCATTCGCTCAAGCAGGCCCTGGATCCGCACGGCATCATGAATCCGGGCAAGGTGCTGGCCGGCGGTTCCGGACAAGGAGTGCGGTGCTCTCTGTGGGCGCCACACCGAGCCGACTTCAAGTTGTCTCGAGATTGCCCGATCTGCCTCGGACCGGGGCAAGCATTTCCAACCTCCGGAACCGCCCGTTCGGTTGCGAAAAGCCGCGTTTGGCGTTAAAGTACTCGTTCCCTGTTGCGGGGTGGAGCAGTCTGGCAGCTCGTCGGGCTCATAACCCGAAGGTCGCAGGTTCAAATCCTGCCCCCGCTACCAGGTTTGTTCGAAAGAATGGATTCTTTCGTGCGGTCATGGACGATGCACAGTTGGTACACCGCAAGGATGCGGGACGCCGGGTTCAGGACCAAAACCGGCGAACTTAAGGAATGGGCCTCGTGCCCATTTTTTGTTTTTGCAATTCGCGGACCGACATGGAGACGGAAGCAATCGCGGCACGCGTGGCGCCGGCCCTCGAGGAACTGGGCCTGGAATGCCTCGGCGTGGAATGGAGCGCCGGCCATGGCGGCGGGTTGCTGCGCGTGTACATCGACACGCTCGCGCAAGGCGGCGAAGCCGACGCGGGCGCTGGTGTCAGCGTGGATGACTGCCAGGCGGCCAGCCGCGAGATTTCGGCGCTGCTGGACGTGGACGATCCGGTCACGGGGCACTACGTACTGGAGGTGTCCTCGCCCGGACTCGAACGTCCGTTGTTCAGCGCCGGTCAGTTCGGCCGGTTCGTCGGTGAGGAAGCGAAGGTGACATTGAAGTTGCCGCACGATGGCCGTCGCCGGCTGCGCGGGACGATCGCCGCAGTCGACGGCACTCGCATCGGCATGGATGTGGACGGCGTGCGGATGGACATCGGGCAGGACGAAATCGAAAGCGCGCACCTGATACCGGATTGGGAGGCGCTGGGGTACACGCCGAAACCGAAGCCAGGTGGCAACGGCATGAAGAAACCGAAACAGGCGCGCAAACGCAAGGTTTGAAGGGCCAAAAGCTGGATTCCGGATTCCGCGCTGCGCGGGGTCCCGGAATGACGAACTGAATTGGGTTACGGGGCGCGAAGCAACGCGACCTCATGGAGCAAAAGAAATGAATCGCGACTTGTTGATGATCGTGGACACCGTTGCCGCAGAGAAGTCGGTACCGCGCGACGTGATTTTCGGCGCGCTCGAGGCTGCACTCGCGACCGCGGCCAAGAAGCGCTATCCGGAGGAGGAACCCGACATCCGCGTGGCGATCGATCAGGAAACCGGCGACTACGAAACCTTCCGCCGCTGGGAAGTAATCGCCGACGACGGCGAGATGGAGTCGCCCGACTGGCAATTGCGCCTGATGGACGCGGTCGACGAGCGTCCCGGCTCCGACGTCGGCGAGCACATCGAAGCGCAGATCGAGAACCCCGAATTCGGACGGATTACCGCGCAGGCCGCCAAGCAGGTGATCGTGCAGCGCATCCGTGAGGCCGAGCGCGCGCAGGTGGTCGAGGCTTACCAGGATCGCGTCGGCGAATTGATCAACGGCATCGCCAAGCGGGTCGAACGCGGCAACATTTACCTCGACCTCGGCGGCAACGCCGAAGCGTTCGTCCCGCGCGACAAGGCGATTCCCCGCGAGGCGGTTCGCGTGGGCGACCGCGTGCGCGGTTACCTGTTCGAGGTGCGCTCGGAGCCGCGCGGCCCGCAGTTGTTCGTCTCGCGTACCGCGCCGGAATTCATGATGGAGTTGTTCAAGCTGGAGGTTCCGGAAGTCGGCCAGGGCATCGTCGAGATTCGCGCCTGCGCGCGCGACGCCGGCGACCGGGCCAAGATCGCGGTGGAGGCCCACGACAAGCGCACCGATCCGATCGGCGCCTGCATCGGCATGCGCGGTTCGCGCGTGCAGGCGGTGTCGAACGAGCTCAATGGCGAGCGCATCGACATCGTGTTGTGGAACGACGCGCCCGCGCAGTTCGTGATCAACGCGATGGCGCCGGCCGAGGTGCAGTCGATCATCGTCGACGAGGACAGGCATTCGATGGACATCGCGGTGGCCGAGGACAAGCTGTCGCAGGCGATTGGCCGCGGCGGCCAGAACGTGCGCCTCGCCAGCAAGCTCTCCGGCTGGGACCTCAAGGTGATGACCCAGGACCAGGTGGTCGCCAAGAGCGAAGCCGAACAGGAAAGCGCGCGGCAGTTGTTCATGGACAAGCTCGAAGTCGACCAGGAAATCGCCAACATCCTGGTCCAGGAAGGGTTTTCCACGGTCGAGGAAATCGCCTACGTGCCGACCGGCGAGCTGTTGGCCGTGGAAGGATTCGACGAGGGCATCGTGGAGGAGTTGCGCACGCGCGCCAAGGACGCATTGCTGACCGAGGCGCTGGCGGTCGAGGAGGATCTCGACGAGAACGCTCCCTCCGAGGAACTGCTGGCCCTGGAAGGCATGGACGAGGAAATCGCCTACGCGCTGGCCGAACGTGAAGTGACTACCGTCGATGACCTGGCGGACCTTGCGGTCGACGACCTGATCGACATGGAAGGCATGGACGAGGAGCGCGCCGGAGCCCTGATCATGGCGGCGCGCGCGCCGATGCTGGCGAGGATGGAACAGGAAGCTGGTGAGGAGCCGCATCCCGTCGTCGAGTAAGCAAAAGCATCACCGCAATGGCTTGACTGCCATTGTGACGCCCCGGTGACACGCTGCGTTGCCGGGGTCACGAATTGAAGAGGTACGACACGATGTCGGATGTAACGATCAAGCAACTGGCGGACCTGCTGGGAATGCCCGGTGACAAGCTGCTTGCGCAGCTTGCCGAAGCCGGCATGTCGTTCGAGGACCCCGAGCATGTCATCAGCAGCCGGCAGAAAAGCGAGCTGCTGGATTTCCTGCGCCGTAACCACGGCAAGCAGAACGCAGCGGCTGCCGCCACGCCAAGGCAGATCACCCTGAAGCGGCGCAAGGTCAGCGAGATCACCGTCGCGGGCGGTCGCGGCGCCAGTTCCAAGACTGTCAACGTGGAGGTGCGCGCACGCCGCACCTACGTCAAACGTGCCACGATCGCGCCGGATGCCGCGATCGACAGCGAGCGCGAGGAGGCGCTGCGCAAGCTCAAGGAATCGCAGGATCAACAGGAGCGCGAGCTGGCCGATCTCGCCGAACAGGATCGCCGCCGCAAGGAAGAGCAGACCCGGGCCCAGGAAGCCGAGGCCGAGCGCAAGCGCGCCGAAGAAGAGCGCGTCAAGGCGCAGGCCGAAGCGGCACTGCAGACGGCAGCCGAACCCGCGAAAGGCGACGCCGCGCCAACCGAAGCGACGGCTACGCCGGCGCGCCGGCATGAAGCGCCCAAACCGGCGCACAAGGACGATGCCGCGCACAAGCACAAGCGCTCGCGCGGTTCGCATCGCATGCGTGATGAGGATGACGAGGGCGCCGCGCGTCGCGCGGGTGGCGAACTGCATCTGACCGACGCCGAGCGCGCGCGCCGTTCGACCCGCAAGCGCTCACGGCCCAAAGTCGACCTGTCGGCGATCACCGGTCAGCACGGTTTCTCCAAGCCGGCCGCGCCGGTCATGCGCGAAATTCCCATCGGCGACGCGATCATGGTGTCCGAGCTCGCGCAGAAGATGGCGATCAAGGGTTCGGAACTGGTCAAGGCGCTGTTCAAGATGGGCACGATGGTGACCATCAACCAGACCCTCGACCACGATACCGCGGCGCTGGTGGTGGAGGAACTCGGGCACAAGGCGGTGGACCTGGAGGAGAGGACGGCCGAAACCGAACTCGCCGCACACGTCGTGACCGATGCCGCCGAAGGCGACAAGGCACCGCGTCCGCCCGTGGTGACCATCATGGGCCACGTCGACCACGGCAAGACTTCGTTGCTCGACTACATCCGCACCACCAAGGTCGCCGCCGGCGAGGCTGGCGGGATTACCCAGCACATCGGCGCCTATCATGTCCAAACGCCCAAGGGCGTGGTCACGTTTCTCGATACCCCGGGCCACGCCGCGTTCACCTCGATGCGCGCGCGCGGCGCCCAGTCCACCGACATCGTGGTGCTGGTGGTCGCCGCCGACGACGGCGTGATGCCGCAGACCGTGGAAGCGGTCGAGCACGCACGTGCGGCCCACGTGCCGCTGATTGTCGCGGTCAACAAGATGGACAAGCCGGAAGCGAACCCGGACAACGTGCGCCAGGGCCTCGCGCAGCATGAAGTGATCCCGGAGGACTGGGGTGGCGAGACCCAGTTCGTGCCGGTGTCGGCCAAGACCGGCGACGGCATCGACGCGCTGCTGGAGGCGATCGGCCTGCAGGCGGAGCTGATGGAATTGAAGGCGGCGCCGGAGGGCCGCGCGTCGGGCGTCGTGATCGAGTCCAGCCTCGACAAGGGTCGCGGGCCGGTCGCGACCGTGCTGGTCCAGCAAGGCAAGCTCGAGCGCGGCAACTACGTGGTGTGCGGCGTCGAATACGGCCGCGTTCGGGCGCTGTTCGACGAAACCGGCACGCAGGTCGAAAGCGCGGGTCCGTCGATCCCGGTGCAGATGCTCGGGCTCTCCGGGGTGCCGGAAGCCGGCGACGAATTCGTGGTGGTGGCGGACGAGCGCCTCGCCAGGAATGTGGTGTCCGAGCGCGAGGCGCGGCGCCGCGAGAAGCGCCTGGTGACGCGCACCAACACCCTCGAGGACGTGATGGCGATGATGGGCAAGGGCGAGGGCCAGCAGACCCTCAACATCCTCATCAAGGCCGACGTGCAGGGTTCCGCGGAGGCGCTGCGGGAGTCGCTGACCGCGATAAGCAACGAGCTGGTCAAGGTCAACGTGATCGCGTCAGGTGTCGGTGGCATCACCGAATCCGACGCCACCCTGGCCGCGGCATCGAAGGCGCTGCTGATCGGGTTCAACGTGCGCGCGGACGCCTCGGCGCGCAGGGTGATCGAGTCCGGCGGCGTCGATCTGCGCTACTTCTCGATCATCTACGATGTGATCGACCAGGTGAAGCAGGCGGCCAGCGGGCTGATGGGTACCGAGGTGCGCGAGGAGATCCTCGGCGTGGCCGAAGTGCGCGACGTGTTCCGCAGCTCCAAGTTCGGCGCGGTCGCGGGCTGCATGGTCATCGAAGGCACCGTCAGGCGCAACAAGCCGATCCGGGTGTTGCGCGACGACGTGGTGGTCTTCGAGGGCGAGCTGGAATCGCTGCGCCACTTCAAGGAGAACGTCGAGGAAGTGCGCAACGGCAGCGAGTGCGGCATCGCCGTCAAGCAATACAACGACGTCAAGCCTGGCGACCGCATCGAATGCTTCGAACGCATCGAGGTGGCGAGGACGTTGTGACGAAGCGGGGGGCGGGTAGCGGGGGCGCGGAGACGGGAACATTCGTGTCTTGTGCCCCCGCTACCCATCCCCGATCCCCTGCCGCATAGAAATATCGAGCTTCACCCTCGAACGAGTTATCGAAAGCTGTAATGCCCCAACGCTCCTTCCACCGCACCGATCGCGTCAATGCCGAGCTCCGCCGCGAGGTCGGTACGTTGGTGCACGCCGCGGCGCGCGACCACGCGCTGCCACAGGCCAGCGTGGTGGATGTCGAGGTCAGCCGTGAACTCGACGTTGCCACGGTATGGGTGACCGCGCTGCAACCCGAGCGCTCGGCCGAAGTCGTGAAGGCGCTCAAGCTGCTGGCGAAGGAGTTTCGCCACCAGCTTGCGCAGACGATGCGGATGCGGCGCGTGCCCGAGCTGCGCTTCAAGTACGACGAATCGATCGACAAGGGCGAGCGGATCGAGCAGCTTTTGCGTCGTGAGAGCGATTCGGAGTCTCCGGATGCCTGAACACCCCCTTCCACGGGAAGGGGGTCGCGTCCGAGACGCGGGGGGATGCCGACACCGCCGGGAAACAGCCATCCCCCTCGATCCCCCTTCCTCCGGAAGGGGGAAGACGAGCGCTGTCACGGGCATCCTGCTGCTCGACAAGCCGCAAGGCATTTCATCCAACCGCGCGTTGCAGCAGGCCAAGCGCCTGTTCGGCGCCGCCAAGGCGGGCCACACCGGCAGCCTTGATCCACTCGCGACTGGCCTGTTGCCGGTCTGCTTCGGCGAAGCCACCAAGATCGCCGGCCACCTGCTGGGCGCGCGCAAGGCCTATGCCGCAGAATGCCGGCTGGGCGCCACCACTGATACCTGCGACAGCGATGGTGCGGTGCTGGCCGAACGCGCGGTACCCGCATTCGACGACGCGGCGATCCGTGTTGAATTGGCTGCGCTGACTGGCCGCATCACCCAGATTCCGCCGGTCTATTCCGCGCTGAAGCAGGGCGGGGTGCCGCTGTACAAGCGTGCGCGCCGCGGCGAAGCGGTCGCGGCACCGCCGCGCGAGGTGGACGTGTTCCGCTTCGACTTGACGGCGCGCGAAGGCGACACGCTGCGATTGCATGTCGAATGCGGATCGGGCACTTACGTACGCAGCCTCGTGCGTGATCTTGGCGAGGCGCTGGGCTGCGGTGCGCACTTGACCACATTGCGTCGGCTGTGGGTGGAACCCTTCCGGGAACCCCGCATGCGCACGCTGGAAGCATTGGCGACGGCGCGCGAACGCGACGGCATGGAAGCGTTGCTGGAAACGCTGCTGCCCGTCGCAGCCGGCCTCGCCGACTGGCCAGTGCTGCAATTGAATGAAGGCGACGCCGACGCGGTCGCGCACGGCCGTGCATTGCGCGTCGCCGCCGCGGCCGGCCGCTACCGCGCCCAAGCTCCGGATGGCCGCCTGCTCGCGATCGGCGAGGTCGATGCGGAAGGACTGTTCAAGGGGCTGCGTGGTTTCGTTGCATAACGCCCAAGATCACAGCAACCGCATCAGCTCCGGCCGGATCGGCATCTGCCGCACGCGTACGGTGGTGCCGGAGAAGATGGCGTTGGCCAGCGCGGGTGCGGCGGACGGGAATCCCATGTCGAACGCGCCGGTCGGGTTTTCCTGCGACGGCACCAGGATCACCTGCACCGCACGCGGCATCTCGGCCCTGGTCGCGAGCGGATAGTCCTTGAACCCGCGTTGCACGATGCGGCCGTCCTTGACGGTGATGCGTTGGCGCAGCGCGGTAGAGAAGGCGTCCAGCGTGGCGCCCACCAGTGCCGCGCGCGCGCCGAGCGGATTGACCACGCGCCCGAGATCGGCGGCGCACACCACCTTGTTGATCACCAGGCGCTTGCCCTGCATCGACATTTCCACGGCGTGCGCGACGTAGCCGCCGAAGGTGAAGTGGCAGGCCAGCCCGAACCCGTGGCTGGACGATTCGTGGTTGTGCCAGCCCACCGCATCGGCCGCAAGTTGCAGCACCCATGCGAGCCGGCCGGTGTCGAGCACGGGTCCGCCATGGCCGCGATAGGCCAGCTTGCGCGGTTCGCCCAAAAGCGCCAGGCGGAACTTCAGTGCGTCCTGCCGCAAGCCGTTCGCCACCTCGTCGATGAAACACTCGGTCGCGAACGCGTTCACGGCGTGCGAGCTGGCGCGGTAGGTGCCGCGCGGAAGCGCGGATTCCAGCGCGTACCAGGCGTATTGCAGGTTGTCGACCAGGCCCGCGGGCAGGTCGTCGGGGTGCATCTCCGACAGCCACCAGCGTTCTCGGGTTTCGCGGCCTTCGAGTCGCGAAGTGCTGGCGATGTGATGGCTCCAACCCGTCAGCTGGCGCTTGCGGTCGGCGCAGGCCTGCATTGCATGGACCGAGAACGGGCGCAAGGTGTCGTGCGCGAACGCATCCGCACGCGTCCACATCAGCTTGATCGGCTTGCCCGCGGCCTTGGCCAGCATGACCGCTTCGGCGACGTAGTCGGTTTCCAGCAAACGTCCGAACCCGCCACCCGCGCGCGGCAACTTGATTTCGATCTTGTCGGGCGCGAGCCCCGTCAATCGCCGCACGGTGTCGAACATGGCGCGCGGGTTCTGTACCGGCGCCACGATCAGCGCGCGCTGGCTGTCCACCTTCACCAACGCGTTGGGCGGCTCCAGCTCGGCGTGGGCGACGGTGGCGAAACGGTATTCGGCCTTGAAGTGATGGCGTGCGTGCTTGTCGGCCTCGGCGAAATCGCCATCGCTGCGCACCGCCTTGGTGGGTTCGCCGGCCAGTACCGTGGCGGCCGCCACGGCGAGTGCGTCGTCGCCCTGCGCGCCGCGCGATCCCGGTTGCCAGCGCACGTCGAGTTTCGCCACGGCCTGCAGCGCCGTCCAGGTGTCGTT
>JBOHYO010000405.1:0-2645 GCA_050737935.1 Rhodanobacteraceae bacterium | reverse complement strand
GGCCTCGCCCTCGCCGAAGCTGCCGCGTGGATTGGGCATCAGCACGAAGTAACCGAACTGCGACAGCGCCGTCGCCTGCGCGCCCCAGGATGGCAGGGTCGCCCAAGACGGGCCGCCGTGTACGTACACGATCATCGGGTAGGTCTTGTGCGGGTCGAAGCCTGCCGGGTACATCAGCCAGCCCTGGACATGTAATCCGCCGTGGTCCCATTCGACCGAACGCGCTTTGCCCCAGGAGTGCTTCAAGCCCGCGTTGAGCGAGGTCACGGCAGGCGGAGGCTGGGTGCCGAGCACTCCCGCGTGGACCTCCGGCGGTTGATCGAAGGAGCTGGCGGCGTAGGCAATGCGGCGTGGTGAGTTCGTCGACAAGGAAACCGAGAGCATGGCGCTACCGTTGCCGATCATGCCGGGCGCGGTGAACCAGGTACGGGTCTGCCGCGCGTGGTTGCCGGAAAGCGTGTACTCGGTCACTTCCACCTTGCCGCTCGCGATCTGGGTAACCAGCAGCGAACGTGCATCAAGGAACGTGTACCAAGAGGGCGTAACCGTCACGCCGTCGGTCAGGTTGACCGGTGCCCCGCCCGACGCCGGGACGCTGTAGATGTCGCCGCCGGTCGCGCCGCGGTCGCTCATCAGGCCGCCGATGAAAAGGACCCGTGCGTTGTCGGGCGACCAGCGCGGCAACGCGATCTGCAGTCCCTTGAGCGAACCGGTCGCCGTCGCTGGATCGACGACGGCCGTGGGTGCGGCGCCGGCGCGCGCGTCCTGCACGTACAGCTTGGCGGTCCACCAGTTGTTGTCGCCCGGCGGTGGCGCGGCGGTGTAGGCGACGCGGCTGCCGATCGGGGAAAGCCGGAACTCGTAGACGTACAAACCCTTCGGCGTCACCATCGCGGGCGGACCACCGGCTGCCGGCACCGTCGCGATCCCCTGCACCTGCACGTCGCTCTCACCGATCAGGCCGACCCGCGGATAGCCGGAGGCGGTCGCATACGGCAAGCGCGTTGCGCCGGCGACGTACAGGAATGCGATCCGCTTGCCGTCGCGCGACCACTGCATGCCTTGCGCAAAGCCGTTGAGGTCCGCGACCTTGTGCGGCGGAGTACCGGCGTGCACGTCGACCACCCAGATCGCGCCATGGATCGGCTTGGTGTTGGACGGGTCGATCCTGCAGCGCGTCAGCACCGCCAGCGCATTCCAGCGCGGCGCCCAGCGGATGCCTTCCTCCCGGCAGCCGCCCGGAATCGAGATGGCGCGGGCGTCCCGACCTTTCCACGAGCCGAGCATCAGGGTGGTTTGATCGCCTTGGGAGCTTATCCAGGCGAGATGCTGGCCGTCGTAGGACAAGGCGACTGCGGGAATCTCCCTCACCTGCGCGCGCTGCGCGAGGATCTTTTCGATGCGCGCACCTTCGGCGGCCTTCGGCGCGGCGGCCAGCGCTGGCGTCAGCGTGAACACGAGGCTGGCAGCCAGCAGGGCAAGGCAGGCAGGAGGTGTGCGCATGAAAGGCTTCCGTGAAGGTGAAGCGATGCACCGTACACCGGGTGTGGTCATGCGCCAAGTGATGAAAGGCTTGCTGCACGCCATCGCGCCGGTCGTAACCGGCTATTGACCTTGTCCCTGGGGAAGGCCGTAGTGTGTGCAAGCGATGTCGAAGTCAGCCGCCACCATGAAGTACCTGAGGATCGGGCAGATCGCCGGGCGCACCGGTGTGAGCCCGAAAGCCTTGCGCCTGTACGAGGCGCGCGGATTGCTGGCGCCCGACGGACGATCCGCGGCCGGTTATCGCCTGTACGGAGCGAAGGCGTTGACGCGGCTCGCCGAGATCGGGGTGTTGAAGCGTGCCGGTTTCACACTGGCGGAAATCGGCAAGCTGCTGGAACACGACGGCTCGGCCGCGGCGCTGGTGGAAGCGCGCATCGTGGCTCTGCGGGAAGAAGTTCGCAGCAGGTCACGCGCGCTTGTCGCGTTGGAGCACGCGTGGCGGGGGCTGGCGTCGGCATCGCAAACCATCGATCAACTTGTGGAGGATATCCAGATGAACGAAGAACTGGACATGCGATTCAGCGAAGCCGAAATGGCCGAGTTCAAGCGCCGCGCCGAGATGCTGGGCAAGCACTTCACGCCCGAGGAACGCGAACGGGTGCGCCGGCGTGCCGAGGAACTCGGTGAATCACGCATACAACAAGTCAATGCGGCCTGGCCGAAGCTGATCGCCGAGGTGCGCGCGGCGATGGATACGGGCGTCCCGCCCACCGATCCGGCAGTTCAGGACATGGGCCGCCGCTGGTATTCCCTGATCCAGGCGTTCACCGGCGGCGATGCCGCGATCGGCCGCCGATTGAGGGAAGCCTACGACCAGGAACCGCAGGTGATGGCGGCGCAGGGCATGGACCACGCCATGTTCGCCTACATCCGCCAAGCGATGCAGGCAGCGGGGCTCGAGTTGTCGGCGTGAAGGCAAAACGGGGCGTCGCGAGACGCCCCGCTCTTTCAGTGCTTGTCTTTCACGAACCGTGTGAACAGGTCGTGGATGCGGCGGTATTCGTCGTACCACGCATCCGCGTGTTCGAAGGCGTGGCGCTCGGTCGGGTACAACGTGATCCAGAAGTTCTTCTTGTGCAGCTCGATGAAGCGCTGGTACA
>JBOHYO010000404.1:0-1878 GCA_050737935.1 Rhodanobacteraceae bacterium | reverse complement strand
GCATTCCAGACATACCAGTCGTCGCCCTGCCGCCAGCTCAGCAGGCGGCCGTCGGCGGAAAATTGCAGGCTGGACTTGCCGGCATCGCTGCGGGTGATCTGGCGGGTCGCGCCGCCGGCGAGGTCGCACACGAACACGTCGCCATGGCGCAGGAACGCGGCGCGGTCGTGCGCGCGGTCGAATACCGCCGCACCGTCGGCTTTTGCCAACTCCGCATCGCTGAGCTTGACGGGCGAGCCGCCGCTCGCGGGGACCCGGTAGAGGTCGTGCAAGGGACTGCCCTTGCGCTTCAGCTTGAAGTAGATGCTGCGGCCATCGCTGCTCCAGTAGGGATCTTCGACCGGCGGTCCGATCCAGTCGGGATCGGCCATGATTTGTTCAAGGGTGAGCTTCTGGGTGCTGGCTCGTGCGGTCGCAGGCGACGCGTCCTGTTGTGGCGCGGCAGCGAACGCGCCCGCGCTGACCAGCAGCCAAACGAAACCCGCGACGGCAATGCGATTCATGGACGTGGCCCCAAGCAAAAGATCGGAGCCTAGCCACACGCCGCATGCAGGCGCAAGCGCCGAAAGTCTCGGGCCGTGTGCGAAGCGTGCGGCGTGCCGCTACCCTGCGCGGATCACCCGCCGTTTTCCGGAGTCGAAGCATGTCCGCGATCCGCGTCCTCGCCGGTTTCGGCCTCGGCCTGGTGTCTGCCCTCGCTGTGGCGCAAACGCCCGAGCCGCATCCACGGGCGGCAACCGGTTACGCGCTCATCGACACGCAGCACGAGGTTCCCGCAATGCCGCCTTCGACACCGGAGCACGCCGTCACCGAAACCTTCTTCGGGACGGTGGTGCACGACCCGTACCGCTGGCTGGAAGACGCCGATGCGCCGGCAGTGCAGCGGTGGATCGCGGCACAGAACGCCCATACCGAAAAGGTCGTGGACGGATTCAAGGATGCCGAGGCCATCGCCAAGCGCGTCAGGGAACTGGCACTCACCTCCACCCAGCGCTCCGACCCGGAGATCGTGGGCGGAACCTTGTTCTACCTGCGCCAGACTCCGCCGCAGCCGCAGGCCGTGCTGGTTGCGCAGGGCTGGCCGCAGGGCGAGACACGCGTGCTGGTCGACCCGAATGCGGCGCGTGGCGGCATGGCGATCACCGGCTACTGGCCGTCGCCCGACGGCAAGCATGTCGCCTACGGCACCGCCGAAGGCGGCGACGAGGCCACCACGATTCGTTTCATCGACGTCGCCACGGGCAAAACCTTGCCGGATGCGCTGCCGCAAGCCGGTGGCGGCACCACGCCGCAGGCGCTGGTGTGGGATGCCGACGGGAAGGGCGTGACGTACGTGCGATTGCCGCTGCACGGGACGGTCCCCGACGACCAGTTGCAATTCGGCGCCGCGCTGTATCGCCACGTGCTCGGCAGCAATGCAAAGGACGATACGCTGGAATTTGGAAAGGGCTCGTCCAGGGTCGCCGAGTACACCTTGCTCGGCTCGGCCGACGGCCGGCATGCCGCGGCGCTGCTCCACTACGGCGACGGCGCGCCCGACGCGGTGTACCTGCGCAACGGCAACGGGCATTGGAAGCTCGCGCTCGACACCGAGGCGAATGTTCGCGCAGCCTCCGGCGTCAACCATGGTGCCGCGTGGGACGGCGACCGCTTGCTGGTGATCGCTTACCAGGATGCGCCACGCGGCAAGCTGCTGGCGCTCGACACGACTGGGCGGGCGAAGTTGCTGGTTCCGCAGGGCGGCTGGGCGATGCATTCGGTCGCGCCGATCGGGGGCGGTTTCCTGATCACCGAGGTGCGTGGCCCCGACTGGCGCGTGCAGCAGTACGATGCGGATGGCCGATTGACGCGAACCGTGGGGCTTCCGGAATCGGGCAT
>JBOHYO010000403.1:0-2508 GCA_050737935.1 Rhodanobacteraceae bacterium | reverse complement strand
CCTCCGGATTGGCGAGCACTTCCAGATTGTCGGTGAGCGCGCCCATCCACGGCGTCATCTTTTCCTCTTCGGTGCCCGGAAGAAAACCGATGTCCTCGCCGACGCTTACCGTCGCGCGCGTCATGATGATCTCGCGATAGCGTTGCTGGTCCATCACCTGCGCCAAGCCCGCGGCAAGCGCGAGCAGCGTCTTGCCGGTACCCGCGGTGCCGAGCAGGGTGACGAAATCGATGTCGGGATCCATCAGCATGTTGAGCGCGAAATTCTGTTCGCGGTTGCGTGCGGTGATCCCCCACACGCCGTGCGCGCTGCCGGTGTAGTCGCCGAGGAGCGCCAGCTTTGTCTTTTCGCCCGAGGATTCGAGCACCCGCAGCTCGACGCTGTTCTCGCCCGGCAGGTACAGGCACTCGTTGGGCTGCCAGGCCTCGTCCTCGCGCGGCTTCAGCTCATAGAACGTGTGGCCACGCTCGCTCCACGAGCGCAGCTCCGGGTGGCGGTCCCAGAAGTCGGCCGGCAGTTCGACCGAGCCGGTGTACAGCAGCGAGAAATCATCCAGCGCGCGGTCGTTCTCGTAATCCTCGGCAGGCACCCCGAAGATGGTGGCCTTGATCCGCAGGTTGATGTCCTTGGACACCAGCGCCACTGCGGCTTCCGGGCGGTGTTCGTGGAAGTCCAGGATCGCGGCGAGGATCCGGTTGTCGGCCTTGCCCTGGCCGCTGCCGCTGCGGGTCTGGAAGTACAGCCGTCCATTCGCGCCGCCGCTTCTCAACCGGATGCCGTCGGGTTGTGCCAGCGGGACGCCGTCGGCAATGCCGTGGCTGTTGTTGCGCTCGATCAGTTCGTTGAGGAAACGGCTGGCCTGGCGGGCATTGCGTGCGACTTCGGAGACGCCCTGCTTCTTCTCGTCCAGTTCCTCCAGCACGGTCATCGGGATGAACACGTCGTGTTCTTCGAACCGGAACAGCGCGGTCGGATCGTGCAGCAGCACATTGGTGTCGAGCGCAAAGGTGCGCTTGTCCTTGACCTGTTGGGCCATCAGTAAGCAGCCTCGGGAAGTGTGAAAAAGGGGTTGGACACGGATGTGCGCGGATCAAAGCGGATCAAGCTCTTTCGATCAGTGTGCATCCGCGCTGATCCGTGTCAAAGGGTTCGTATTGCGTGCCGCTAGGCCGGTACGGCATCCAGCACGGCTTGCGCATGGCCGGGCACCTTCACGCCCCGCCATTCACCGGCCAGCCGCCCCTCGCGGTCGATCAGGAACGTGCTGCGCTCGACCCCCAGGTATTCGCGGCCATACAGCTTCTTCTTGCGGATCACGTCGAAGGCCTCGCACCAGCTCTCGTCGGTGTCGGTGACGAGCGCGAACGGCAGGCCCAGTTTCTCCTTGAAGCCCGAATGGGAGCGCGCGCTGTCGCGCGACACGCCGACGATCGTGGCGCCGCGGCGCTTGAACTTCGTGTACAGGTCGCGGAAATCACCGGCTTCGCGGGTGCAACCGGTGGTGTTGTCCTTCGGATAAAAGTACAGCACGACCCACTGGCCTCGCAGGTCGGCGAGCGAGAGTGCATCGCCCGAGTGGAGGGTGCCGGAGAGTTTGGGAACCTTGTTGCCGATCTTGACCATGTGCCGCGACTGACCAGTAGCGTTTCCCATCGCTGAATCGGGATCCAGGCCAATCCATGCCCGGGATGACGATGAAACTTTCTAGAACTTGACGGGATCCATGATCGCGTCGAGGTTCAGCCCGTCGCACAACTCCATGAATTCGTCGCGCAGCTCGGCAATCCGGGTATCGGCCGGGATGCCCACCGTGAGCTGGGCCTGGAACATGTCGGCACCGGTCTGCATGGCCTGGTAGCGCATCGAGGACATCTGCTCGATGCTGATCTTGCGGCGGTTGAAGAAATCGATCAGCTCGACCAGCACCCCGGCCTTGTCGGCCGCGACGACCTCGACCATGTACGGCAGCAGATGGCTTTGCTCGTCGCGAGCCTCGGTGCGGTAGCTGAGCAGGTGCAGGTTCGCGTCGCGTCCGACCCGTGCGAGCGCCGTTTCGAGTTTCGCGATGGCGTCCCAGGCTCCCTTGGCCAGCAGCAGCACCGACACGTCGGCACCAACGGTAGCCACGCGTGATTCGACCAGGTTGCAGCCGGCATCGGCGATCCGCCGCGAGAGCACCAGCAGTGGCGATTCGCGTGCGGGTGCGACGGCCTGGATCAGCAACTGATGGCCGACGGCGGGCCGTGGGTTGGAGCGATTCAAGTTGGTGACGGGCTTGACGGTCACGCGTGCCAGCATAGTGGGGTCGGGCTCGAAGTGCATGTTCTTGCGATCGCTGCATGGCGGAACCCGCGCAGCGGTTTCCGCCGAGGCGAAGCGCCTGACTTTCCACAACAACGGCTTCGGCGAGAACTCGGCAACGCGATTGGCTTATGATGCCGGGTTCCGATCAATCGGGAGTCCTGGATGGAGCTTGCCGGCAGCCTGTGCGCCATCGCGACACCGTTC
>JBOHYO010000402.1:0-2540 GCA_050737935.1 Rhodanobacteraceae bacterium | reverse complement strand
GATCAGGGGAAGAGCCAAAGTGTTTAGGCTCGATTCTGTGGATGGCACTGACGAAGATCTAGTGTCTGTCATAATGCCGTTTGATCGTAGATTTAACGATGTATATGGCGCATTGGCTAGTGCTGCTGCGCAGTGCGACATGCAGTGCCTGCGCGCCGATAACATCTGGGATCATGATACGGTCATCCAAGACATCGTTTCACTCATCAATCGGTCGCACATCGTCGTATGCGATTGCACCGGTCGCAACCCTAACGTCTTTTACGAGGTTGGAATTGCGCATTGCCTTGGTAAAGAGGTCATTTTGATTAGCCAGCAAGAAGCCGACGTGCCATTCGACCTGCGCCATTTACGATATCTCCGCTACTTGGAAAACTCTGAGGGGCGAGCCTGCCTTACCGAGCAGGTGGCTGCCCGCATAAGAACTCTGCAAGCGGCGTAGTTGGTCGATGTAGGCTGTCCGCTTGTATCTGCGTTCGAAATCGCCCATGCCATTTCTGCGCACAACGATCCTCACTGCACTGGCGCTGATCGCATTCGCCGGGAACTCGCTGTTGTGCCGCGCGGCGCTGGCGCACACGCGCATCGATGCGGCGAGTTTCACGACGGTGCGGCTGCTTTCCGGCGTTGTCGTCCTGTGGTGCCTGGTATGGCTGCGTGGCGGCGCACGGACGGGCGGCGGCAAGTGGCTGTCGGCGCTGGCACTTTTTGCCTACGCCGCCGGCTTTTCCTTTTCCTACGTGCACCTGACCGCGGCCGTGGGCGCGCTCCTGCTGTTCGGTGCGGTACAAACCACCATGATCGGACACGGCATCTGGTCGGGCGAACGCATGCGCTGGCTGCAACTCGTCGGGCTTGTGCTCGCCTGCGGCGGACTTCTCGTTCTGCTGTTGCCAGGATTGTCCGCGCCGCCGTTGGCCGGCGCACTGTTGATGCTCGGCGCGGGTATCGCGTGGGGTATTTATTCGCTGCGCGGCAAACACGGAGGCGATCCGCTGAAAGTCACGGCCGGAAACTTCCTGCGCGCCGTACCGATGGCGTTGGTACTGAGCCTTCTGCTGTCGGCGCGCGCCTCGCCGGACCCGGCGGGTATCGGTTATGCATTGCTGTCCGGCGCATTGACATCCGGCGTGGGCTACGCCATCTGGTACACGGCGCTGCCCGCCCTGAAATCCACCACTGCCGCGACCGTGCAACTGAGCGTACCCATCCTCGCGGCGGCGGGTGGCGTTTTCTTCCTTGGCGAGCCGTTGACGTTTCGTTTGCTGGTGGCGTCGGTCGCGATCATCGGCGGCATCGCGTTGGTGATCCTGATGGGCAAGCGAAAAGAGACACGGGACCCTGCGTCGAAGAGCGACCTCCGTGCCGCACCGCGACCCTGATCCGAACCCGTCGTCCTGATTTCTTTCGCCCAAAAAGTCAGGCCGCCAACGAAGCCTCTCTTTTTGCCTCGCTCACTTCGCCCGGCCGCGCGATTTCTTCGGTGCGCCCGCGTACTTCTTCAACTGCAGGATCATCTTGTCTGCCGTATCTGCGTAATCGGACTTGTACTTCTCCAACAATTTCTTCCTGGGGGTGTCCTTGTCCTTGGCCTGCTTGTCCCAGAGCACGGACAGCGTGGCGTACGGCGGGATCAGCAACCCGATGGCATTGAAGAAGTTGCAAAGGTTGCCGATGACGTGCTCGGCGCCGTCGGAGTCGCCGGTGATGACGATACCGGCCGCCTTGCCTTCAAAGGGCGACGACTTGCCCGCGCTGATGTCGTCATGCACCTCGTCCAGCCGTTCGATCACCCGCTGGATTTCCGAGGACTGGATGCCCCACCAGATCGGCGTCGCGAAGATCACGATTTCGGAGCCGAGCACCTTTTTGAGGATTCCGGGCCATGCATCGCCCGCGCCCATGTCGCTGCAGGTTCCGGGCAGGATTTCGTGATCGACCAGCCGGACGATCTCGCAGTGGATCTTCCTGCGCTCCATCCTTTGGACGAGGAACTCGCAAAGGGCTTGCGTGTTGGATAATCCCGACCGCTTCAGCGTCCCGAGCAGTATCGTCGCTTTCATTCTTGTTCTCCTTTCGCGCTGTTCTACACGTCCGCGCGTGAAAAAGCGGTCAGGTTCACTCTCGACAAGCGCGGAAGGGTCATTCAGCCGGGTGAGGAAAATGATCCTGACCCTTTTTTTCGCCCGAACCCGAACAGCGTGGCGAGGGGATGCGGCTCGCCGAGCACTGCGTTCACCAGGATGTGGGCGCCGATTGCGCTGTAGGTGATGCCGTTGCCGCCGTAGGCCATCGCAAACAAGACGCGCGGATCGAGTTGCGGGTGCGCGCCTAACCAGGGCAATCCGTCCTCCGTTTCGGCGAAGGTGCCAGCCCACGCGAATCCGACTGACGGTCGCAGGTCCGGCATGAGTTCCTGCAGGCGTGTGAGCAGCCTCTCCACCTTGCGCGGAATGCGCCGGTCGCGGCGCGCCGGAATGTCCATCTTGTCGTCTTCGCCGCCGACGATCATCCGCCCGTCGTCGGTGCTGCGCCAGTAC
>JBOHYO010000401.1:0-2465 GCA_050737935.1 Rhodanobacteraceae bacterium | reverse complement strand
CGACCCGCAGGCGCAGTTCCTGTGGGCCTGTTTCCGCGACCTGTTCCACTACGCCGCCTATCACCTCGAATCGATCGCCGATACCGCTCGCGATGTCGATTTCGCGATCCGCTGGGGCTACGGCTGGAAGCTCGGTCCGTTCGAGACGTGGCAGGCCGCGGACTGGCAAGCCGTCGCGAAGGCGATCACCGAGGACATCGCCGCCGGCAAGGCCATGAGCAACGCGCCGTTGCCCGCGTGGGTCAACGATGGCCGCAAGGGCGTGCACGGCGCCGACGGCTCGTATTCGCCACGCGAGAAGAAAGACATTCCGCGGTCGTCCGCCCCGATATACGAACGCCAGTTGTTCCCCGATGCGTTGATCGGCGAGAAGTTCGACCACGGCACGACCATATGGGAGAACGACGGTATCCGGTTGTGGACACTTGGCGGCGACGATGTCGGCATCGTCAGTTTCAAGACCAAGATGTGCACCTTCGACGACCAGGTGCTGGATGGCATCCAGCATGCGGTCGGGTTGGCCGAGCAGAAATTGAAGGCGCTGGTGGTGTGGCAGAGCGGCCCGGTGTTCTCGGCTGGCGCGAACCTGAAAGGCGTACTGGCGCTGTTGAAGGAAGGCAAGGTTTCGCAGCTCGAAGCCATGATCGCCAATTTCCAGCGCGCCACGCAACGTGTGCAGCGTGGCCTCGTTCCCACGGTAGCCGCGGTGCGCGGCCTGTGCCTCGGCGGCGGCTGCGAATTGCAGATGCACACCGCGCGCACGGTGGCGGCGCTGGAAAGTTACATTGGCCTCGTCGAGGCCGGCGTGGGGCTGCTGCCGGCGGGCGGTGGCTTGAAGGAAATCGCGGAGCGTTGCTCGCGCGCGGCTCGTGGCGACGATCCATTCGAGCAGATCAAGCGCTATTTCGAAACCGTGGCGATGGCCAAGGCTTCCGGCAGCGCGCTGGAGGCGAAGCAGTTCGGCTTGCTGCGCGAATCCGACGTGGTGGTGTTCAACGCCAACGAACTCTTGTACGTTGCGAAGAACGTCGCTTCGTCGCTGGCCGAATCCGGCTGGCGGCCACCGCTGCGGCAGGCGACCCACGTCGCGGGAGATGTAGGCACCGCCACCATCAAGGCGCAACTCGTCAACCTGCTGGCCGGGCATTTCATTTCCGGGCACGACATGGAAGTTGCCTCTCGCATCGCCGACACCCTGTGCGGCGGCAACATCGAACGCGGCAGCGCGGTCGATGCGCAATGGCTGCTCGACCTCGAACGCCACCACTTCATGGAACTCGCGCAGATGGAAAAGACCCAGGCGCGCATCGCGCATACGATGACCACCGGCAAACCACTTAGAAACTGAGTACAGGATGTACTCACCCCGTGCAGGCCATGGATGGCCGATGACACGGGGTCCATTTTCGAGCGCAAAGACACTGGATCCCGGCGTGCGCCGGGATGACGAACGAAGAGAAAAGCCATGACCAAGCAAACCCAAGACGCCTACATCGTCGCCGTCAAGCGGACCCCCGTAGGCAAGGCGCCGCGTGGCGTGTTCCGGAACACCCGTCCTGACGACATGCTGGCGCACGTGCTGCGCGAGACGATCGACCAATGCGCGGGCATCGACGTGCAACGCATCAGCGACGTGGTGATCGGTTGCGCGATGCCGGAAGCCGAGCAAGGCATGAACGTGGCGCGCATCGGCGCGCTGCTGGCCGGGCTGCCCGATTCGATCCCCGGCATGACCATCAACCGCTTCTGCTCGTCCGGCCTGCAGTCGGTCGCGATCGCGGCCAACACGATCCGCCTGGGTGAATCCGATCTCGTGCTCGCCGGCGGCACCGAGTCGATGAGCATGGTCCCGATGATGGGCCACAAGGTCGCGATGAATCCGGAAATCTTCAAAGACGACAACATCGGCATCGCCTACGGCATGGGCATCACCGCCGAGAACGTCGCCGAGCGCTGGAAGATCAGCCGCGAGGAACAGGACGCCTTTGCGCTGCGCAGCCACCAGCGCGCGATCGCCGCGCAGGACGCCGGCAACTTCAAGGAGGAAATTGCACCCTACCCGCTCGACGACCGCTATCCCGACCTGCGCTCGCGGGGCGTGCGTGAGGACCGGCGCGTGATCGAGAACGACGAAGGCCCGCGTCGCGACACCAGCGCCGAAGCGCTCGCGAAACTGCGCACGGTGTTTCGCAGCGACGGTTCGGTGACCGCCGGCAATTCCTCGCAAATGTCGGATGGCGCCGGTGCGGTGATGCTGGCCAGCGAGCAGGCCATCAAGGACTACGGCCTCACCCCGCTGGCGCGCTTCGTCGGCTTCTCGGTCGCCGGCGTGCCGCCCGAAATCATGGGCATCGGACCCAAGGAAGCCATCCCGAAGGCGCTGAAGGCCACCGGGATCAGGCAGGATCAGCTCGAGTGGATCGAATTGAACGAAGCCTTCGCCGCGCAATCACTCGCGGTGATCA
>JBOHYO010000400.1:0-3412 GCA_050737935.1 Rhodanobacteraceae bacterium | reverse complement strand
CGAAAACGTCGGCAACCTTGTATGTCCCGCGCTGTTCGACCTCGGGGAATCCGCGCGCGTGGTGATCCTGTCGGTGACCGAAGGCGATGACAAGCCGCTCAAGTATCCCCACATGTTCCGCGCCGCCGACCTCGTGATCGTGAACAAGATCGACCTGCTGCCGTACGTCAGCTTCGACGTGGATGCCTGTATTGCGCATGCGCGTCGTGTGAACCCTGAACTGGAATTCCTGCGGTTGTCGGCCACTACCGGCGAAGGGCTGGACGCCTGGTACGGATGGCTGAAGCGCCGCGTACCGTCGTTGCAGACGGGCGGAATCACGACGGAAGAGGCCGTCGGCGCAACCCCGCTACAACCGGTCGAGGGATCGTCCATCGACGCCTGACGCCTCCACCGAGGATTAGGGAAGCTCCGATTTTTTCGTCATGCCGGCGTAAGTTCGGCATCCAGCAAGGAAGGAGATCGCGGCCTGTGGCCGCAATACAAAGTCAAACTGGGCCCCGGCCTGCGCCGGGGCGACGACGAAGAACGTTGGTCAGAGATTCCTTGGCGGACCGGCCAGGCTCGATGCACACGGTCCGTGACAGGGCGATTCAGCAAGACGGAAACGTAATACGCCAGGAGTGCGCATGAGCGAGGATTCGGCGGCGACCCGCGGGCTCCATCCGGAGTGGGATGCGGGGGCGCGCCCGGCGGGTTGGTTCACGCCGGCCGAATGGCTCCGGCTTGGCGGCATCTACGGATCGGTGGTTGCGCTGCACGCGGTGGGCTGGAGCATCTTCCTGCTTTACGCGACGCGCTATCCGGCGCTGGCGGGCCTGGGGATCACGGCCTACCTGCTCGGCGTGCGGCATGCGTTCGATGCGGACCACATCGCGGCAGTCGACGATACCGTCCGCTTCATGTCGCAGCGGGGGCGGCGGCCGCTGGGGATCGGATTCTTCTTCTCGTGCGGGCACTCGACCGTCGTCTTTGCGATGACCGTGGCGATCATCTTCGCGGCGACCGCCATCCGGCACGACATGCCGCTGTTGCAACGCTACGGTGGCGTGATCGGTGCGTCGGTTTCGGCGGCCTTCCTGTGGTTGATCGGCACCCTGAACCTGATCGTGTTGATCGGAATGCTGCGGCACGTGCACCAGGCGCGCGGGGGGCACCACGACCATACGCACGTCGAGGAGCTGCTGAAGCGCCGTGGCCTGCTCAACCGGCTGTTCGGCGGCAGCGCACAACGGCTGATCCGCCACAGTTGGCAGATGTATCCGCTGGGGCTGCTGTTCGGACTGGGCTTCGATACGGCTTCGGAAGTCGCGGTGCTGGGGATGGCCGCGACCGCGTCCGTCGGAGCCGCCCCGGTTGCCGCGGTGCTGTCGTTGCCGATCCTGTTCGCCGCGGGCATGACCGTGATGGACACCACCGACGGCGTGCTGATGTGCAAGGCCTATCACTGGGCGTTTGTGAACCCCGGATGCAAGCTGTTATATAACATAGGGATGACGGCCATGACGGTCGCGGTGGCGCTCGTCATCGGCGGCATCGAACTGGTGGGCGTGTTGGCGGCGCCGTTGCACTTGCATGGCGGGGCGTTCAAGGCCCTTGCGCATCTGGACCTCGGTCGCCTGGGATTGCTGCTGGTGGCGTTGTTTCTCGGCGCGTGGGCTTTTTCGTATGCGCTCTCGCGGTTGCGCCGCGGTGCACAGGCGGCCCGTGCCGTGCACACCCACGTCCATACCCACGAAAGCGGTCTCACGCACATCCACCGGCACTATCACTGACGGGCCGCGGCCTTGCAGCGGCACGAATCCAGCAGGAAGACTGCATGAGCCGCGACGGCGCGATGCAACGCGGGTTTCCGCGCCCCTTCGAGAGCCATTACGGCATCAGCGTCGCGGTCGCGATCATCGCGCTCGCACCGTTCATCGTGGTCAGCACCGCCGAGGCGATGTTCTCGAAGCAACTGCAGGCCTCCCTGCACACGGACCAGCTCGGTACGCAATTGGTTTCCGGGTTCGCGATCGCCGGTTACGCGTTCGGCGCGTTCACCGGTGGCGACCTGATCCAGCGCTTTCATCAGCGTTACCTGTTCCTGATCTGCCAGGCGATGTTCGTCGCCGGTTGCGCCATCTGCGCCGCCGCCCCCGGCATGTACGTGTACGGCTTCGGACGCATCCTGATGGGATTCGCCACAGGCCTGCTGCTGGTGATCGCCCTGCCGCCGATCATCCAGCGGTTTCCGGCTGGAAAGCTGCGCACCACGATGGCCTGGGTCAACCTCGGCTTCTTCGGCGCGGTATGTGCCGGCCCCTTGCTCGGCGGCGCGATCGCTTCGTGGCATGCATGGCGCTGGCTGTTCGCCGGCCTGGCGGTGGTCGGCGCGCTGAATTTTGTCGCGGCCCTGTTCACGGAGCCGCTCTACGACCCGCCCAATCCGAAGCTGCGCTTTGACCGGTGGGCCGGGGTGCTCGGCTTCGGTGCGGTGGTGCTGCCGTTCTGGGCCACCAGCGAGCTGGTGGAACATGGTTTTGCCTCGCTGATGTTCACCGTGCTGATGGCTGCCGCGATGGTTTGCTTCGTGGCGCTGCTGCTGGTCGAGTACCACCAGAAGGAGCCGCTGTCGCCGGTCAAGTTGATGTGGAATACGATCGCGGTGATCGGCACGCTGGTTGCGATGTTCGCCGGAGCGGTGTTCATCTCGCTCGTCGAACTGGCCGAGCGGATGCACACCGAGGTGCTGCACCACTCGCCGCTGGCCACCGGCGTCCTGCTTTCGCCGATGATCGTCGGTGCGTGCGTGACGGCGGTGTTGCTGGGCCTGCTGCTCAACACGCGGTTCCTGCCAATCCTGATCCTGGCCGGGATGGCCTGCTTGATCGGCGCCGGTGTCGTGATGCTCGGTCTCGGCGCCGGAAGCGCACTCGGCCGGACGCTGATCGCAGCCGGGTTGCTGGGGATGGGCGCGGGCGCAACGGTATCGGCCGGGCTGGTGATGGCGGCATTCACGATCGCCTCGAAGATGGTCGGCCGCGTGTTCGCGTTGGTCGAACTGGTGCGTTCGCTCGCCGACTACGTGATTACGCCGGTCATCATGAAGATCGCCCGCGTGCGCTCATACCTGCCCCCGCTCGACTGGCCCGGGGTGCAGCGTGCCACCGAAATCACCCTCTGGCTGACGGTGGGCTTGACCGTGCTTGGCATCGCGCTGTGGATGGCCGGTGGCGCCGGGCTGCCGGTGCCGGACATCAAGACATGGATCGGTGGCGACAAGCCCGCGGTGGAATCGCCGCCGTTGCTGAACCGGTTGCGGGGCTGAGGCGATGCCGCGTGCGGGCTCGTCGGTTCGAGCGATTCGATGGGAGGCGCAAGCAGCGCGAGCAAATGGACGGCTCGGCGGCCGGCCATGCAGACATTCCCC
>JBOHYO010000399.1:0-3987 GCA_050737935.1 Rhodanobacteraceae bacterium | reverse complement strand
TCCGGACCCGGCGGCTACAGCGCCGCGTTCCGCGCGGCCGACCTCGGCCTCGACACGATCCTGGTCGAACGCTACGGCACGCTCGGCGGCGTGTGCCTCAACGTCGGTTGCATTCCCTCGAAAGCGTTGCTGCATGCGGCCGAAGTGATCGATTCGGCTGCGCTGATGGGCGCGCATGGCATCGAATTCGGCAAGCCGAAGATCGATCTCGACAAGCTGCGCAATTTCAAGGACAAGGTGGTCGGCAAGCTCACCGGCGGACTTGCCGCGATGGCAAAGCAGCGCAAGGTGCGCGCGGTCCAGGGCGTCGGCATGTTCCTCTCGCCGCATGAATTGGAAGTCGTCAACGGCAAGGACAGGAAGCTGATCCACTTCGAGCAGGCGATCATCGCCGCAGGCTCGCAGGCGATACGCCTGCCGATCTTCCCGTGGGACGACGAGCGCGTGATGGATTCCACCCGCGCGCTGGAATTGCGCGATGTGCCGAAAAATCTGTTGGTCGTCGGGGGCGGCATCATCGGCCTGGAAATGGCAACGGTGTATCGCGCGCTCGGCAGCGCCGTCACCGTGGTCGAATTCATGGACCAGTTGATGCCCGGCGCGGACGCCGACCTGGTGCGGCCGCTGGCTGCGCGACTGAAACAACAGGGCGTTGCAGTGCACCTGAAAACCAAGGTGACCGCGGCCAAGGCGCAGAAGGACGGCATCGCCTGCGGGTTCGAGGGCGACAGCCTTCCGGAACACAAGGTTTTCGATCGCGTGTTGGTTGCGGTCGGCCGCAGTGCCAACGGCGACAAGATCGGCGCCGACAAGGCCGGCGTTGACGTAACGGATCGTGGCCTGATCCCGGTCGACACCCAGATGCGTACCAACGTCGAACATATTTTCGCGATCGGGGATCTGGTCGGCCCGCCGATGTTGGCCCACAAGGCCACGCACGAAGCGCATGCCGCGGCGGAAGCCGCAGCCGGCCAGAAACGCTTCTTCGACGCGCGCGTGGTCCCGTCGGTGGCGTTCACCGATCCGGAAGTCGCGTGGGTGGGCGTGACCGAGCGGGAGGCGAAGGAAAGGAATCTGAAGGCCGGCGTCGGCAAGTTCCCGTGGGCGGCGTCCGGCCGCGCGCTCGGCATGGATCGCGGGGAAGGCATCACCAAATTGATCTACGACGAAGCCACCCACCGCGTCATCGGCGGCGGCATCGTCGGAGTTCACGCGGGCGACCTGATCTCCGAGATCGCCCTGGCGATCGAGATGGGCGCCGAGATCGGCGATATCGCGCTGACCATCCACCCGCACCCGACACTCGGTGAATCGGTCGGGATGGCAGCAGAAGTGGCCGAAGGCACCATCACCGATCTGTACCTTCCGAAGAAGAAGTAGGCGCCGAGAAAGCGGGCGCCGAGAAAGCAGGGGTCAGAGTGCACTCGACGGAGGCCGCGCAAGTTGCCCAATCTGCGCGAGTGCACTCTGACCCCGGTCTTCCGGGCCACGGTTCTTAGTCGACAAACAACGCCGCCTGCGCTTCGTAGCTGTCACGATCGACGAAACCCGCAAGACCCACGCCGACAAGCCGGTAGCGGGTACGCGACGGCAAGCTGACCCTTGCACGCAAGCTGCAGGCGATCTCGGCAAGCATCCTCGCCGACGACGGCCGCTCAGGCGGCGTCAGGCTGCGGGTCAGGATCCGGAAATCCGCCGTCTTGAGTTTCAGCACCACGCTGCGCGCAATGCGGGCATGCGGCGCTTTCACCTCGCGCTGGTGCGCGGCCCAGGCTTTTTCCGCGAGCCGTTCGATGTGCGGGGCAAGTTCCTCCAGCGTCAGATCATGCTCGAAGGTGTCTTCGCTGGAAATCTGCAAAGTCGGGCGATCCGGCGTCACCGGACGCTCGTCGATACCCAGCGACAGTTCGTGCAGGCGCCTGCCGTAGCGTCCAAAACGGCGTTCCAGCGCAACCGCATCGTGCGCGCGCAAATCGGCCACCGTCTCGATGCCGAGTTCGCCAAGCTTTCTCTGCATCACCTTGCCGACGCCGGGCAAGCGAGCGACCGGCAGCGGCGCCAGGAAAGCGAGCACCTGGTGCGGGCGCACCACGAACAAGCCGTCCGGTTTGCGGAAATCCGATGCGATCTTGGCGAGGAACTTGCTGGGCGCGACGCCCGCGGATGCAGTCAAGCGCGTCTCCGCGCGAATCGCATCACGAATGGCCTCGGCGACCGCGGTCGCTGAAGCCAAGCCGGACTTGGCTTCGGTAACATCGAGATAGGCTTCGTCCAGCGACAGCGGCTCGACCAAATCGGTATGGCGCGCAAAGACGTCGCGGATCTGGCGGGACACCGCCTTGTAGCGCACGAAGTCCGGCGGCACGAACACCGCGTGCGGGCACAGGCGTTCAGCGCGCAGGGCCGGCATCGCCGAATGCACCCCGAACCGGCGGGCTTCGTAGCTCGCGGCGCACACCACCGAACGCGCACCCTTCCAGGCGACCACGACCGGCTTGCCGCGCAGGAATGCATCGTCGCGTTGTTCGACCGACGCGTAGAACGCGTCCATGTCGACATGCACGATCTTGCGGAAAACCGGGGTCAGAGTGCCATTTCGAACGAGGTGCATATAGTTTGCCTGGATCCCTGCACGAAACGGCACTCTGACCCCGGTTTTCGAATCAGGACGCCTGCCCCGCCGCGTCCTGCGTGCCCTTCGGCTTGACCAGGAAGCGCACCGCGAGGATGCCAAGCTCGTACAGCAGGCACATCGGGATCAGCAGCAACAGCATCGAGGTGATGTCCGGAGGCGTGATGGCCGCCGCAATCGCGGCGGCGGCGACGATCGCGTAGCGGCGCCAGCTCTTCAATTTCTGCAGGCTGACGACGCCGACCGCCGCCAGGACCACCTGGATCACAGGGATCTCGAAACACAGCCCGAACGCGAAGAACACCATCATCACGAAATCGAGATAATGCGTGATGTCGGTCATCATCTCGACGCCGGGCGGAGTCACTGCGGTGAGGAAGCGGAATGCCGCCGGCAGCACGAGGTAGTACGCGAATGCGCAGCCGCAATAGAACAGCGCCACCGCGGCGATCAGCAGCGGGCGCGCGAGTCGTTTCTCCTGGCGATACAGGCCAGGACTGACGAACGCCCAGAGCTGGTACACGATCACCGGCATGCTGATGAACAGCGCCGTGTAAAACGCGAGCTTCAGCGGTGTGATGAAGGGGCTGGCGACCTGGGTCGCGATCAGGTGCGCGCCCATCGGCAGGCGTTTGACCAGCGGTTCGGCGAGCCAGGCATACAGCCGGTTCGCGAACGGCACCAGGCACGCCAGCACCACGATCACGCAGGCGATCGCCTTCAGCAGGCGTGAGCGCAGCTCCAGCAGGTGCGAAAAGATGCCTTGCTCCAGATCGAACCCCGAGTCGGCATCGGGGTCCCTGCCCGGCCCTTGCTCAGGCGTGGCCATGGGGTGAACCCTTCGGATTGCCGGCATCGACCGTGGCGGACACTTCTGCAGCCGTCTCGGCGACCTCGATGCGTGCCGAATGCACGGCCTCGCGGGCGGCATGCTGGAGTGACTCGGCGCGCTCGGCCGCCTCGCGGGCGTTGCGCCGGATCTCCTCGATCTCCAACTCGCGCTCGACTTCCGAGCGCACGCTCTCCCAGCCGACGCGCAGGCGCCTCAACATCGCACCGGCCATGCGGGCGGCCTTGGGCAGCTTTTCAGGACCCAATACCACCAGCGCAATCACGGCCAGCAGCAGCAGCTTGCTGAAGCTGAAATCGATCATCGCGGCACACCGCCCGGCTTACTTCGACTCGGAGGAGTCGCGCTGTTCCTGGTGCGGGGTCCCGGCCGCCGCAGGCGGATCGGCCTGCAACTTCTCGCCATCGTCGGCCTGCTTCGCTTTCTCGTCTTCTTCGCCGTGGAAGGCCTTCTTGAAACCGCGCATGGCGTTGCCGAGATCGGGACCGATCTTGGTCAGCTTGCC
>JBOHYO010000398.1:0-13846 GCA_050737935.1 Rhodanobacteraceae bacterium | reverse complement strand
GATCGTTGTGCAAGTCCGCCACGAGCGGAAAGCCTGTAGGTCCGGTGAGCCCGCCCACGTGATCCTCCAGGATCAGGGTCGCTCGGCGCGCATCGTCATCGCGGAGGTCGCCGGTGTGTTTTTGCATTGTTTTTGCGTTCGTCCATGAACGCTGCGTTCCACATTCTTAGCGCTGCCTTACCGGTTACCGGCTTCGGCAACACCAGAACGCACATCCATGGGTTGACTTTTCACAGCAGCCGCTCCGACCACGCGATCGACAGCCGCTCCGCAAGAGGCGGCCGGTAGCCCGGATGAAGCGAAGCGCAATCCGGGGAATGACTTGTCGATGAGGCACCTCGCATGAATGACGGTCGTGCGCTGTTGCGCGCGCGGATGTCGGTGCGGCGCAACGAACTCGACGCCCGGCAGCGGATCGAAGCTGCCGCCGGGGTGCTGCACAGCCTGGAAAAGCTTCCCGAATTCATGACCGATCCGCGCGTCGCCGGCTATTGGGCGGTGCGCGGCGAGCTGCCGCTCAACCTTGCAGTAGCGTCGCTGGCACGGCGCGAGCAGCGCTATTTCCTCCCGGTGCTCGGCGAATCGCGGCAATTGCGATTCGCGGAATACCGCGACGGCGTTGGGCTGAACAGCAACCGCTTCGGCATCCCCGAACCCGCGGCTGCAATCGATGCATTGCGCGCCCCGGGAGACATGGACGTGATCCTGCTGCCGCTGCTCGCATTCGACCGGCTGGGCCATCGGCTCGGCACCGGCGGTGGCTGGTACGACACCAGCCTCGCCCACCTGCGCGATGCGCCGCGACCCGCGACTCCGCTGCTGGTCGGGGTCGGCTATGCGTTTCAGGAAGTCGATGCCGTGCCGCCCGAACCATGGGACGTCGATGTCGACTACATTGCCACCGACGAGGAACTGATAGCCTGCTCCGGAAACGGCGCCACCTGACGAGGCGACGATGCGACGCTGGCTGATGAAAACCGAACCCGATACCTTCTCGATCGACGATCTCGCGGCGCGCAAGCTCGAACCCTGGGACGGCGTGCGCAATTACCAGGCACGCAATTTCATCCGCGAGATGCGCCGCGGCGATGGGGTGTTGATCTATCACTCCAGTTGCGCCGTGCCGGGCGTTGCCGGCGTGGCCAAGATTGCGAGCGCGCCGAAGGCCGATCCGAGCCAGTTCGATCCGAGGGGCGACCATTTCGATGCCGGCAGCGATCCCGCCGATCCGCGCTGGTCGCTGGTGGATGTCCGCTTCGTGCGCAAGCTCAAGCGGGTGATCACGCTGGACGAGATCAAGCAACTGGATGGCCTCGGCGATTTCGCCCTCACGCGACGCGGCAACCGGCTGTCCGTGTTGCCGGTCAGCGACGCGCAGTGGCAGGCCATTCTCGAACGCGAATGAAAGGGGGCATCTTGGACATCGAAGCGCAGAAACGCGCGGCCGGCGAGGCCGCGCTCGAGTATGTCGAAGACAGCCAGGTGATCGGCGTCGGCACCGGTTCGACGGTGCGGTACTTTATCGAAGCCCTCGCACGGGTGAAGCAACGGCTCGACGGTGCGGTATCGAGCTCCGAACAGACCAGCGCGCTGTTGCGCGAGCGCGGCATCCAGGTGCTCGATCCCAACTCGGTCGGCACGATCGGGGTGTACGTGGACGGCGCGGACGAGTGCGATCCGCGGCGCTGCCTGGTCAAGGGCGGCGGCGGCGCACTGACGCGGGAGAAGATCCTCGCCGCGGTGGCGAAGACATTCGTGTGCATCGTCGATGCCGGCAAATGCGTCGAGGCGCTCGGCAAGTTTCCTGTCCCCGTCGAGGTGATCCCGATGGCCCGCAGTTACGTCGCCCGCGAGATCCAGCGGCGCGACGGCACACCGGTCTGGCGCCAAGGCTGCGTTACCGACAACGGCAACTGGATCCTCGATGTGCAGGGACTCGCCCTCACCGATCCCGCGGACGTGGAAGCCGAATGGAACCAGATTGCCGGGGTGGTGACCGTGGGGCTGTTCGCGCAGCGGCCGGCAGACGTGGTGCTGGTCGGCGACGGCAGGAGGTTTTGAGGATGCCCCAAAAGCAATGAAGCCCGCCGTAGCGGGCTAGATTGCTTCAGGTGTGGCAGCCCCGGATGGATTCGAACCACCGAATGCCTGAGTCAGAGTCAGGTGCCTTACCACTTGGCGACGGGGCTGTGCAAACGGATTTTAGTGCGAATCACGAGGCGCCGCGAGCGAAGCGGTTGTCGTGAAAAGTCAGGCCACGGATGGCCGTTCTGGTCTCAACAACCTGCAGACGGCTCCGGTGACTGGCCTCCCCAACCATGCCGCGATCGCGGACGATCGCAAAAATCAGCGCTTCGAGAACTGGGTCGCGCGACGTGCCTTGTGCAGGCCGACCTTCTTGCGCTCGACCGCGCGGGCGTCGCGGGTCATGAACCCGGCGCGGCGAAGCGGCGCCTTCAGCGTCTCGTCGTACTCGACCAGCGCCCGGGCGATTCCGAGGCGAATCGCGCCGGCTTGCCCCGTGATGCCGCCGCCGGCGACGTTGACCTGGATGTCGAACTTGTCGTCCATCTGGGTGAGTTCCAGCGGCTGGCGCACGATCATGCGCGAAGTTTCGCGGCCGAAGAATTCGTCCAGCGGCCTGCCATTGACCACGATCTGACCGCTGCCCTTGTTCAGGAACACCCGTGCGGCGGAAGTCTTGCGGCGGCCGGTACCATAGTTCTGTTGCGTCGTCGCCATCGTCAGATCTCCAGCGCCTTGGGCTGTTGTGCGGTGTGCGGATGCTCGGGTCCGCGATAGACCTTGAGCTTGCGGAACATCGTTCGCCCCAGCGGATTCTTCGGCAGCATGCCCTTGACGCCGATCTCGATCACGCGCTCGGGATGCGCGGCCAGCAGGTCCTTCAGACTGGTCGTCTTGAGGTTGCCGACGTAGCCGGTGAAACGGTGGTACTTCTTGTCTTCCATCTTGTTGCCGGTCACCGCGATCTTCTCGGCGTTGACCACGACGATGTAGTCGCCGGTGTCGACGTGCGGGGTGAATTCGGGCTTGTGCTTGCCGCGCAGGCGACGCGCGAGTTCCGAGCACAGCCGGCCCAGGGTCTTGCCGCTGGCATCGACGAGGAGCCAGTCACGCTTGACCGACTCGGCCTTGGCGCTGAACGTCTTCATGGGAACAATCCGTACAGGTTGTTGGGCCGCACAGGGTGCGGGGCCGCGCCATGGGGCGCGGCAGCGGGTGGCAGCAACGAAAGACCGCCAAGGATACCGGCGCTGCCGGCGCCACGCAAGAGAGGGACTCGGGACTCGGGACTCCAAAACCGGGTTCAGAGTGCACTTTTTGAACACGCATCCGCGGTTTGCGAGGGGCTTCCCGCAAAAAGTGCACTCTGCCCCTGCCGGCCGACCCCTGCTTGCCACCCCTGCTGGCCCGTTCATGGACGAACGCAAAACAAATCCAATGCTAGCATCGGGCGATGTCGACGCCCGAGCGCCGCGACCACATCATCGAGCTTGCCGATGCCTGCGTGAAGTGCGGCTTGTGCCTGCCATATTGTCCCACGTACGCCCTGGACCGGGTCGAAACCGAGTCGCCGCGCGGCCGGATCGCGCTGTCGCGCCACGCCGTCGACGGCAGCGTGGCGCCGGAGTTCGAACTGCGCGCCCACCTCGACCACTGCCTCGGCTGCCTCGCCTGCGAGCGGGTCTGCCCGGTGCCGGTCCACTACGGTGAATTGCTGACCGCCTTCCGTGCGGCCCTGCCACCGGCAGAACCACGGCCGCGCCGGCTTCTGCGGCTGCTGACCCATCCGGGATGGCTGCGATTCGGCGCAGGGCTCGCGCGCGCCAGCGGCGCCCGCCAGTGGCTCACGCCGCTGGCGCGCCGGATCCTGCCGCGCGCTTCCGCGCTGCGCGCGGCGATCTCGCTGTTGCCCGCGTTGCCCGCCGCCCGGAGCGCCCGCGCCGCGGCCGTGGTCCCGGCGAACGTTCGGGGCAAGGTCGCGGTGTTCGGCGGCTGCGTGCAAGGTGCGCTCGAGCGCGATGCCCAGGATGCGGCCGTGCATCTGCTCTCGGCGGCAGGCTTCGAGGTGACGCGCATCGAGGGACGCTGCTGCGGCGCGCTCGCGGCGCATACCGGCGATTCGGCGGATGCCGCCGCCAAGGCACGCGCCGTCCGCGAAGCATTCGAAGCTGTTGGCGTGGAGACCCTGCTGACCGCGACGCCCGGCTGCCTTGGCACGCTGCGCGAGGACCTGCCCGGCGCGCAGGTGGACGACGCGATGGCCTTCCTCGACCTCCATGGTGGAGCGCTCCGATTCCGGCCGCTGCAACGAAGAGCCGTGCTGCACCTGCCCTGCACCCAGGTCAACGTGGCGCGTGCCGATGGTGCGGTGCGGCAGCTGCTGGCCCGTATCCCGGGGCTGGAACTCGACGTACTGCCCACGCGCGGCATGTGCTGCGGGGCCGCGGGAAGCTACATGCTGGAGTACCCGGAGCGCGCAGTGGCACAGCGCCAGCGCGTGTTCGAAAACCTGCCGGATCCGCTGCCCGAACTGCTCTTGACCTCCAATATCGGTTGCCGCCTGCACCTCGGGGCAGGCTTGCATGAACGCGGCACACCGATCGAGGTTCAGCATCCGCTGATCCTGCTCGAGCGACAATTGGCGCCATGAGCCTTGGCAATCCCCGGCGACTGGACCCGGTCGATCGTGCACTCTCGGTGTTCCAGCGCGCACTCGATACGGTCGCAGGGATGGCGATCGCCGCGCGCCCGTCGCCCGGCGACACGCAGCCGCTGCCGCGGCTCGCCCCGGCGGCGCGTCGCCACGCCGCAGGACTGATGCGGGTCAACCACACCGGTGAGGTCTGCGCGCAGGCGCTCTACGACGGTCAGGCGGCGCTGGCCCGCGATGCCGCGACCCGCGCGCACCTGGAGGCCGCCGCCAGCGAGGAAACCGACCACCTGGCGTGGTGCGCACAGCGGCTCGCCGAACTCGACGATCGCGCAAGTCTGCTGAATCCGGTCTGGTACGCCGGCAGCTTCGCGATCGGCGCGCTGGCGGCCGCGGCGGGCGACCGCTGGAGCCTCGGCTTCGTGGTGGAAACCGAGCGCCAGGTCGAGGCGCATCTTGGCGAGCATCTGGAACGGCTGCCGGCGGTCGACGCGCGGTCACGGGCGATCCTCGCCGCCATGCAGGCCGACGAAGCGCGCCATGCCGACCATGCGCTCGCGCGGGGCGGCGAACGGCTGCCGTCCCCGATTCCGGCATTGATGCGCGGCGCGTCGGCGGTGATGAAGGCCGTTGCCTATCGTGTGTAGGAGCGCGCCATGCGCGTGATCCACACTCACACTACCGCTGGGCTGATCGCGCGCATGGCGCGCTCCTACATCAGGTTGCGGCCGTGGAACAGCTCCTCGATCTCGCGGCGGAGCAGCGACTCGATCTTCTGGCGGTCCCGGAAGGACAGGTCTTCGGCGTGCGCCTCGAACAGGTAGGTGTCGAGATCGAAGTCCTTCACGTGCATCTTGGTGTGGAACATGTTTTCCTGGTACACGTTGACGTCGAACATCTCGTACTTCTGGCGGATGTGCTTGGCGAGATAATCCTGGATCGAATTGATCTTGTGGTCGATGTAGTGCTTCTTGCCATGGATGTCGCGGGTGAAGCCGCGCACCCGGTAATCCATCGTCACGATGTCCGACTCGAAGCTGTCGATCAGGTAGTTCAAGGCCTTCAGCGGCGAAATCACCCCGCAGGTCGCGACGTCGATGTCGGCCCGGAAGGTGGCGATGCCATTGTGTGGGTGCGTTTCCGGATACGTGTGCACGGTGATGTGCGACTTGTCCATGTGCGCGACCACCGCGTCGGAGATCATGTCGCGGCCCAGCTTGTCGATCACAGGGTGTTCGGAAATCAGGATCGTCACCGACGCGCCCTGCGGGTCGTAGTCCTGGCGCGCGATGTTCAGGATGTTCGCCCCGATGATGTCGGCAACGTCGGTGAGGATCTGGGTCAGGCGGTCGGCATCGTAGGCCTCATCGATGTAATCGATGTAGCGATCGCGCTGGTCATTGGTGACCGCGTAGCAGATGTCGTCGATGTTGAAGCTGAGCGCCTTGGTGAGGTTGTTGAACCCCTGCAGCTTCAAGCGGGGCAGCGGCTTGACCACGGCAGTGTCCTCGAAACAGGGGTGGAAGGGCTGCCGAGCGCAAGGCGGGTGTGCGGATGCGCGCGCGGCGGTGTCGGGAAGAAGCAAAGTATGCGGGAAAGTCGGCGTCGGCGCACGCTTGTCACTTTGCCTCCGTTAATGTGGCACAATCGCGTCATCAGGTTGGCCCTTCCGCAAAACGTGAGGTAGTTTCAGGAAACCATGTCCGAACTGCGCTACCTCCTGCAACAGGTCTACGAACGCTCGAAGGCGCCGCCGATGCTTGCGCCCGACCCTGCCGCGATGCAGCGGTTGCTCGAGCAATGCCACCGGCGGCGCTATCCCGGCAAGACCGCGATCCTGCGTCCCGGCGACCCCGCGAACACCCTGTTCTACGTGATCGACGGCTCGGTCACCGTCTGCAGCGAAGATGAACAGGGCCGCGAATTGATCCTTGCCTATATCAACCGGGGGGAATTCATCGGCGAGATGGGCCTGTTCGTCGAACATTCCCAGCGCGAGGTGCTGATCCGCACCCGCACTCCCTGCGATCTGGCCGAGATCGGCTACGACAAGCTGTTCCAGTTGTTCGCGGGCCAATTGCGCGACGACTGCCCGCGCATCCTGTTCGCGATCGGCCTGCAGTTGACGCATCGCCTGCTGCGCACCTCGCGCCAGGTCAGCCGCATGGCCTTCCTGGATGTCACCAACCGGATCGCGCGCACGCTGCTGGACCTGTGCCAGGAACCGGACGCGATGACCCATCCCGAAGGCACCCAGATCCGCATTTCGCGGCAGGAACTCTCGCGGATCGTCGGCTGCTCGCGCGAGATGGCCGGGCGGGTCCTGAAGCAGCTCGAAGACGGCGGCGGGATCGACGTGTCCGGCAAGACCATCGTGGTGCGCGGTACCAGATAATTGCGATCGTCCAGGATCGCTGCGCCGCGTCAGGGCGTGTGCGCTGAACCCTTGGTGCGCGTCCACGCGTGCCGGGGCGGCCATCCATGGCCTGACTTTTCGCACTGTTTTTGCGATCGTCCAGGATCGCTGCACCTCGTGAGGCCGTGTGCGCTGAACCCTTGGTGCGCGTCCACGCGTGCCGGGGCGGCCATCCATGGCCTGACTTTTCTTACTGCTTTTGCGATCATCCAGGATCGCTGCGCCGCGTCAGGCCATGTGCGCTGAACCCTTGGTGCGCGTCCACTCGTGCCGGGGCGGCCATCCATGGCCTGATTTTTCGCAACAGCCGCTTCGCATGGACGTCCAGGAAACACGCCGCCGGTTCAGCGCCACCCGGCGCGGGTCACGCTGCGGCCCAAGGCCTTCTCCACCCGCTTGCAAACCTTGGGCGTGGCGTTGACCAGCACGGCTTCGGCGGCCAGCGCGAGCATCGGCAGATCCTGGTTCGAGTCGCTGTAGGCTACCTGCCAGGCCGCGATGCCGTGTTGCGCAAGCAATTCCACCTTGCGCCGCCCGATGTTGTGCCAATCCGGTCGCATGCCGAATCGTCCCTCGCGCAACCGCGATCCCAGTATCTCGACGTTCGCCAAGCCGAGCTCGGCGAGTACGCCGCGCACCAGTGCTTCCTCGCAACCCGTCACGATCACGATGCGATCACCGACCGACTGGTGCTGGCGCAGCGCACGCAATCCTTCGCGGCAGAAGCGGCCGGGCTGCCGCACCAGCGCCGCCGCGAATGCGCTTGTGAGTCCCTGGTAATGCGCCTCGTCCAAACCCAGCAGGCCAAGACGAACCAGCACACGCAATGCCCACCGGCGCGAAAACGGCAGCACCAGCAATAGCCATGGGCTCAGCAGCAGCACCAGCCCCTTGCGCCAGCGTGCGCGCGCATAGCGGTCGCGCATGAACATCGCGAACGTATCGCCGCGGATCAGCACGCCGTCGAAATCGAACAGCACGACGCGCCGCGCCATCTCCACCGTCCCCTGCTCCATGCTCACGCCCCGTTGAACAGCCTGGCGAGTTCAGCCCCGGGATCGTCCGTGCGCATGAATGCTTCGCCGACCAGGAACGCATGGATGCCGGCAGCGCGCAGGCGCGCGACATCTTCGCGGGTGGCGATGCCGCTTTCGGCGACCAGCAGGCGGTCCTCCGACACCTGATGGCGGAGCCGCAGGATCGTGTCGAGGCTGATGTCGAAGGTCTTGAGGTCGCGGTTGTTCACCCCGATGACCGTGCGATCGGGCTGCGGCAACATCAGGGCACGTTCGAGGTCGAGGGCGTGGTGCACCTCGAGCAGCACGTCCATGCCCAATTCCAGCGCCAGCGCATGCAGGTTCGCGAACTCGGCGTTGCCGAGCGCGGCGGCGATCAGCAGGATGGCGTCGGCACCGAGGGCGCGCGCCTCGTGGACCTGGTACGGATGGATCGTGAAGTCCTTGCGCAGGACCGGCAGCGCGCAACTCTCGCGTGCCGCCTGCAGGTGCTGGTCGCTGCCCTGGAAGAAATCCACGTCCGTCAGCACCGACAGGCACGTCGCGCCGCCCGCCTCGTAGCTGCGTGCGATCGCGGCCGGATCGAAATCCCGACGGATCACACCCTTCGACGGACTGGCTTTCTTGACCTCGGCGATCACGGCAGCTTCGCCGCAGGCGACGCGGGCCTGGATGGCTCGGGCGAATCCGCGAGGCGGTGCAGCGGCTGCGGCACGCTCGCGCAATGTCCCGACCGGCACCGCGGAGCTTCGCTCGGCGATCTCCTCGCGCTTGCGGGCAAGGATGGCGCGGAGAATGTCCATCATGGCGGGGCCGGCACGGTGCCCGGATGCGGCGCCTGCTGCGCCGCGAGGGCCTTCGTGGCGGCGACGAACGCATCCAGCTTCGCGCGCGCCGAGCCCTCGTCGATCGCTTTGCGCGCGCGCGCGATGCCATCGTGGATCGATGCCGAAATACCCGCTGTGTACAACGCCGCGCCCGCGTTCAACAGCACGATGTTGCGCGGGACGCCTTCTTCGCCATCCAGCACGCGCAGCAGCATCGCCTTCGATTCCGCAGCGTCGGCGACCCGCAGGTTGCGGCTGGAGGCCATCGGGATCGCGAACTGCTCGGGGTCGATTTCGTACTCACGCACCTCGCTGTCGCGCAGCTCGCCGACCAGCGTCGCCCCACCCAGCGAGATTTCATCCAGCCCGTCCTTGCCGTGCACCACCAGCGCGCGTTCGACGCCGAGGCGCTGCAATACGCGCACCTGGATTCCGACGAGGTCCGGGTGAAACACGCCCATCAGGATGTTCGGTGCGCCCGCCGGGTTGGTCAGCGGCCCGAGGATATTGAACAGTGTGCGCACGCCCATTTCGTGACGGACCGGCGCCACCGCCTTCATGGCTGGGTGAAACCGCGGCGCGAACATGAAGCCGATGCCGGTTTGTTCGACGCAACGCGCCACTTGGACTGGTCCGAGATCGATCTTCGCACCCAGCGCTTCGAGCACGTCGGCGCTTCCCGACGATGACGACACCCCGCGATTGCCGTGCTTGGCGACGCGCGCGCCGGCGGCCGCGGCGACGAACATCGAGGTGGTGGAAATGTTGAAGCTGTGCGCACCGTCGCCGCCGGTACCGACGATGTCCAGCATGTGGGGATACGCGGGCACGGAAACCTTCTCGGCCAGCTCGCGCATCACCGTCGCGGCGCCCGCGATCTCGTCGACGGTCTCCTTCTTCACGCGCAACCCGGTGAGGATCGCTGCGGTCATCGCGGGCGACACCTCGCCACGCATGATCCGGCGCATCAGATCGACCATTTCATCGAAGAAGATTTCGCGGTGCTCGATCGTGCGTTGCAACGCTTCGTGCGGCGTGATGGGCATGTTCATGCGGCCTTGGGCAGTGCCTGCCCCAGGAAATTGCGCAGCAGGCCATGGCCGCTCGAGGTCAGGATCGACTCTGGGTGGAACTGCACGCCCTCCACCGCGAGCGACTTGTGGCGCAAGCCCATGATCTCGTCGAACGAACCATCCGGGCGCTCGGTCCACGCGGTGATTTCCAGACAATCCGGCAAGCCGGTGCGCTCGACGATGAGCGAGTGGTAGCGCGTCGCCTCGAACGGATCGGCAAGCCCCGCGAATATGCCGACGCCGTGATGTCGGATCGGCGAGGTCTTGCCGTGCATGATCGTCTTCGCGCCCACCACCTTGCCGCCGAATGCCTGCCCGATCGCCTGATGGCCGAGGCACACCCCGAGGATCGGGATCCAGCCCGCGAGTTCGCGGATCAGCGCCAGCGTCACGCCGGCATGTTCCGGCCTGCCGGGACCCGGCGATATCACAATCCGCTCCGGCGCGAGCGCCCGGATGCCGGTGACATCCACGGCATCGTTGCGCAGCACCTTCACGTCCTGCCCAAGCTCGCCCAGGTACTGTGCAAGGTTGAACGTGAAGCTGTCATAGTTGTCGATGAGCAGCAGCATGGCCGTCCATTCCGTCCAGGCAGCCCGGACAAGAGCGTGAGTGTGAACGCGCGCGGACAACGATACAAGACGATCGGGCGCGCGCTCGCGGCGGCTGCGGCAGCCGGCATGCTGGCCGGATGCTCGACCCTCGGCTACTACGCGCATCTTGCCGCCGGCGAACTGGCCGTGCTGCGCGCGCGCAGACCGATCCCGCAGGTGATCGCCGACCCGCAAACCCCTCCGGCGGTGCGCGAACGCCTGGCGCTGGCGCTGCGAGCCCGCGCGTTCGCCTCCGACGTGCTGAAGCTGCCGCGCAACAAGAGTTACACGACCTACGCGGACATCCGCCGGCGGTTCGTGATGTGGAACGTGTTCGCGACGCCAGCGTTGTCGCTGCAGCCGATCGAGCATTGCTTCCTGATCGCAGGCTGCGTGGCGTATCAAGGCTTCTACCACCACGATCGCGCCGAGGGGCTGGCGGACCGGTTGGCGAAGCGCGGCGACGACGTATGGATCGGCGGCGTGCCGGCGTATTCGACGCTCGGCCATTTCGCCGATCCGCTGCTGAGCACGATGGACCACTGGAGCGACGACGAGATGATCGGAACGATCTTCCATGAGCTCGCGCATCAGGAGTTGTACGTCAAGAATGACACCGCGTTCAACGAGTCGTTCGCGACCTTCGTGCAGCACGAGGGCCTGCGCCAGTGGCGCGCTGACCATCACCTGCCGCCGCCGGATCCCTCCGTCGCCGAGCGCGGAAAACAATTCACCGAATTGGTGCTTGCCACACGCAACAAGCTGCAAGCTCTGTATGCGAGCGGCGCATCCGATGCCGAGAAGCGCACAAGCAAGGCGCAAGCCTTTGCCGATCTTCGGCGCGAGTACGAACACTTGCGCGACACCGCGTGGCACGGCAACCACGATTACGACCACTGGTTCGATACGCCGATCAACAATGCCAAGCTCCTGCCGTTCGGGCTGTACGACCGGGGCGTGCCGGCATTCGCCGCGCTGTTTGGCCGGTGCGACGGAGACTGGACCCGCTTCTACACGGCCGTGCGCAGGATCGGCAACGAGCCGGCGGCGCAGCGCGACGCATTTCTCGCCGATGCGCAACCTGGCGCGGCTTCTACGTCTCCCTGATCCAGGTCAAGATATCCGCCGTCCGCGCGGCGCATGCTTTGCACCGTTTCCCCTCCAACGGACCAGCATGGACACGCCCGCTGAAACCCCCGCCTACCAGACTTATCCGTTCGACGCGCGCGCGATCGCCCACCGCTTCCGCCATTCGGCCATCTTCGGCGCACTCGATGCACTGGAGCCCGGTGAGGCGATGCGCTTCGTCAACGACCACGACCCGATCCCGTTGCTCGCCCAGATGCGCCAGCGCTATGGCGACCACATCGACGTGATCTACCAGCAACGCGGCGAAGGCGTCGTGGTGATCGACTTCGTGGTCACCCAGTAATGGCATTCCCGGATTTCTTCGCCGAAGTACCGGCGCTGCGGTTGCACGACGGCCTCGCGCAACTGCTGGGCGCCAGCGACGACGGCATGATCGAGTACCACTACGCCGACGCGGTGAGGCTGGCCGGGCACTCCTGCCCCACCGTCGCCGGCGGGTGGCTCAGCGCGCGCGCCGCGCTGCGCCACTTGTACCCCGACAGCGTGCCCGAACGCGGCGGCATCAGCGTGTACCTCGACGACGCCGAAGACGCAGGCGTCACCGGCGTGATCGGCCAGGTGCTGACGCTCGTCACTGGCGCGGCTGCCGCCAACGGCTTCAAGGGGCTGGGCGGCCGTTACGCACGCAATCGCCTGCTGCACTACGCGCAAGGCGATATCGCCGGCGTACGCTTCTGTCGGAACGACACCGACGCCGAAGTCGAGATCGAAATCGATGCCAGCCCCATACCCGCCGACCCGATGCAGCGCCTGCTCCTGCAGCAGGTCATGTCCGGTCAGGCCGATGCCGCGCATCGTCGCGAATTCGGCCGCTTGTGGCAGGACCGCGTGCGCCGCATGCTGCTCGAGCACGCCGACGACCCGGCGGTGGTGAAGATTCACGCGCTGGCGTGAAAGCCGCGCGCCACTGTACTCAATTTTCGAGTACGCCGATCGTGTGCAGCCACGTTTCAACCAATCGCGGCCAGCGGGTAACCGGCAGCCCGGTTGACCTCAATCCAAACGCATGGCCGCCGTTTGCGTAGATGTGCAGTTCCGCTGGTACGCCGGCTTTGGCCAGCGCGGTGTAGTAGACCAATGACTCACTCACCGGATCCGTCCTGGCGTCCTCCGCCTGAATCACGAATGTTGGCGGAGTTTTGTGCGTGAAGTGGACGTTGGGATTCAACGCACCCACAGGAATATCGTAGTGGTCAGCCGTGTACTGACCGGTGATCATGTGTCCCGGATAAATCGCGATCGCGAAGTCCGGACGATCACTTTGCTTGTCCGCCGCATCGATCGACGCGTACGCTGGACGACCGAAATCGGCGCTTGTTTCCGCAACCAGATAACCGCCGGCAGAAAACCCTATTACACCGATCTTGTGTGGATCAATGTGCCACTTGGCGGCGTACAGGCGCACCAGCCTGATCGTCCTCTGGGCATCTTGTAATGCCGACACAGGTAGTGCATCTGCGCCATGCGAATAGCACTTGCACTTCCAATTGTCGGGCATGCTCGGCACGCGATACTTCAGCAGCACGCAGGTGACACCAATGGACGTCAACCAATGGCAGACCTCGGTTCCTTCGAGGTCGATGGCGAGCACCATGAATCCACCGCCGGGAAACACCACGACCGCAGCACCCGTGTTCTTCCCCTTCGGCGAATAGATCGTCATCGTAGGTTGACTCACATTGGTAACCGCTGTCCACGGCCTGCCAGCCACCAAGTGATCTTGTACTGCTTCGGTTTCCGGGCCGGGCATGGGTTGTGCGTCGGGCGGTGTCCCCGGCCAAATCGGCAGCTGCCTGTGTCCGGCGGAAGGTTGCCAAGCCACAAGTTTTGCATGCGCACTTGCGTACGCAGCCAGCGAACACAGCGCAAAAAGCAACACTTTCAGGGCGCATCGCATCCAGGCACGCCCGCAAATTTCCCAAGGCGCACCCTGCATGTTCACAATCCTCCCACCGCCTGCGCCACCGCATGAAACAGCGCGCGACCCTTGTTCATGGTTTCTTCCCATTCGCTGGCGGGATCGGAGTCGTGCACGATGCCGGCGCCGGCCTGCACGTGCAGCATCCCATCCTTGATCACGGCGGTCCGGATCGCGAT
>JBOHYO010000397.1:0-2574 GCA_050737935.1 Rhodanobacteraceae bacterium | reverse complement strand
TCCCGATTCCGACAACGCCGCGATGCGCGGGAACAGTGCGTGCTCATCGCGCGCAAAGTTCGGCATCAGCTCGGTCCACAGTTGTCCCTGCACCCCGTGGACATGCTTGGCCTCGGCCGCCGTGGCGCCTTGCGGCACCAACACCGTGTCGTACGCTTGCCTGAGGAAGACCATTTCGGGCTGACCCGGCCACTCTTCGGGAAGATTCGACTGATAGTGATCGAAGTACAGCGATTGCTGCGGGGCCAGGATCACATCGTGGCCCTGCCTGATCGCCTGCAGCGCCACGCGCGCGCCATCCTCCCCGTGCCACGACATCACGGTCTCGGATGCGGGCAGCTTCGCGCCGGCCAGCAGCTCGTCGTCCCACCCCACCGGAGTCCGGCCGTGCTTCACCAGGTAATCCGCGAGCCGCGCTGTGAACCAGCCCTGCAACGCGTCCATGTTCGCAAGGCCGAGGCTTCGCATCCGGGCGCGCACTTCGGGCGACGCATTCCACTGGGCCTTGTTCGCTTCATCGCCGCCGATCGAGATGTACGGCGAGGGAAACAGGCGCATCACCTCGTCCAGTACGTCATCGAGAAAACGCAGCGTCTTCGCGTCCGGCTTCAGCAACCACGGACTAACGCCCCAATCGGTCCACACTTCCGGTCGCCGGCCGGTAACGCCCAGCCACGGGTACGCGGCTACGGCAGCCTGTGAATGCCCGGGAACGTCGATTCCCGGCACGATGGTGACGAAACGCGCATCGGCGTAGCGCACGATTTCGCGGACCTCGGCCTCCGTATAGAACCCGCAGTACGGCTTGTCCGGAGAACCCGTCAATTCGATATCAAGGCCCACCGCCTTGCGGCAGGCGCCGATCCTGGTGAGTTCGCGATATTTCGGGACCTCGAGGCGCCAGCCCTGGTCTTCGGTCAGATGCCACAGCAACACGTTGAGCTTGTTGAGCGACATCCAGTCGATCAACTTCTCGATGTCCGCGACGCTCTGGAAATGGCGGCCGGAGTCGAGCAGCAACCCGCGCCAGGCAAACCGCGGATGGTCGTCAAGGGTGCCGTCCGCGACGTAAGCCGTGGTTCCTCGCTTCCAGCCCGGCGGCGTCAACAACTGCCACACGGTGACGCCGCCGTAAAAGAGTCCGCGCGGTTTCCGCGCGATCACGCGAATGGCGCCTCCGCCGATCGCGATGCGGTAGCCGGCATCACCGGCGACATCGGCCTCCGGATCGAGATCGAAGACAATCGCTGCGCGCGGATGTCGGGACGCCGCCGTGTTCACAAGCAAATGCAGACCACGGGTTGCGTCGATCAGCCCGGCAAACCGTTTTGCGATCGCCAGCGCCTGCGTGCGCTGCGCACCCGACACCGCCACCACCGAACCCTCCGCAATCGCAACCATACTGTTACCGGCCGGCTGCATTGCCGCGGGTTGCGGCAGCAGCGACCACGCGGGTGCCGCGGTCTTCGCACCCGTTGAAGCCATCCAGAACGCAGCCAGCGCCACGAACAGGTGGCCGACGCGGACCTTGCGCGGGCGTTGCCCGAGTTGAATCCTTTCCCCGGAAAACCATCCCCGGATGCGTGGGACGCGCTTGTCAGTCCTCCGGCTGCGGGCACCGATCGAAAGTGACGGCATGGCAGCCCGCGCCATCATCCCGCCATCCTGCAGGCGACCGTACGGCCGTTTGCCGACGGGTTGCGCGACAGCCGGTCGAGATACCACTTGGCAGCGCCCAGCAAGCCGTGTTGCCCATGCTCGATCACGCGCACCGGAACACGCGCCAGGAACTCCCGCACGCTGCGTTCGTGCACGAACCGTTCGGCGAATCGGCTTTGTTGCAGCAGGTCGAAGATCGAGGACAAGAATCCGCCCGCGAGATACACGCCGCCACGCGCCATGAACACCATCGCGAGGTTGCCGACGAAGCTTCCCAATACGGCACAAAACATGTCAACGGCTTCCACGGCTTGCCGGTCGACGCGAGCCCTGGCCGCGGCGGTAACGGCTTCCGGTGTCGCCAAGGTTGGCGCGCTTCCGTGCAATCGGCACAACGTCCGGTACAAGGTCAGCAATCCCGGACCGGACACGATGCGCTCGTAGGGAACATAATCACCTTCGGGCGCCACGCTTGCCAGCACCTCGCGCTCACGGACGGTTTGCGGCGCAAAGTCCATCTGGCCTGCTTCGGTGGTCAGGACCACGCCGCGCGCGCGACCGGGAAGCTGTACGGCTGCGCCCAACCCGGTTCCAGGTCCGATCACCAGCGTCGGTCCCTTGGCATGGACGTCGGGACCGCACAAGAGCTGGCCCCCCAGTGCCCGGATGTCATCGAGTGCGTAGCCGAGCGCTTCAAAATCGTTGAGCACCGCAACGTCGTCGAATGCCATGACCTTGCGCAGGCGAGAGGGTTTGATCTCCCAGGCGAGGTTGTCGTGAATGACCTTGTCACCCAGTACCTGCCCCGCGCAGGCAATCACGCAACGCCGCACCGGAACGCATACATCGACAGCCATGAAGGACTGCAGCAAGCCGGCCAATCCCGAATGATCCGCCAAACCCATTTTGCGGTAG
>JBOHYO010000396.1:0-2504 GCA_050737935.1 Rhodanobacteraceae bacterium | reverse complement strand
GGCGAATGAAAGTGAAAGCCACGGTCGCGCACGAGATCGACCCGATGATCACGCACACCCTGAAGCTCGACGACATCAACCGCGGCTTCGATCTGATGCACGCGGGTGAATCGATCCGCGGCGTGGTGGTGCATTGATGGACGCGCAATCGGTCGCGCTCGAAACCATCAGCGAACAGCGCTGCTTTGGCGGCACCCAGGGTTTTTACCGCCACGAATCGAAAGCCTGCGCCGGCCCGATGACCTTTGCGGTGTATACGCCGCCACAGGCTGCGAACGGCAAGGTTCCGGTGCTGTTCTACCTCGCGGGCCTCACCTGCACCGCGGAAACCTTCCCGATCAAGGCTGGCGCGCAGCGCGTTGCCGCCGAACTCGGCCTGATGCTGGTATCGCCGGACACCAGTCCGCGCGACACTGGCATCGAAGGCGCCACCGACGATTGGCAATTCGGCGAAGGCGCGGGTTTCTACGTGGATGCCACGCAAGCTCCCTGGTCGTCGCGATTTCAGATGGAAACCTACACGGTCGAAGAGTTGCCGAAGCTGATCGGCGAACGATTCCCCGCCGACCTCGCGCGCTGCGGAATCATGGGCCATTCCATGGGCGGCCACGGCGCGCTGACCCTGGCGCTCCGGCACCCCGGCCGCTACCGCTCGCTATCCGCACTGTCGCCGATCGCGGCGCCCACCCGCGTGCCTTGGGGCGATCGCAAGCTTTTCATCATGTACCTGGGCACCGATCGCGAGGAGTGGAAACGCCACGACACCTGCGAGCTGCTGCGGGCGGGCGAGCGCTTTCCCGGCACGATCCTGGTCGACCAGGGTGCGGAAGATCCGTTCCTCGCCGAGCAACTGCGACCGGAATTGTTGTCGCAGGCCTGTCGCGATACCGGTCAGCCGCTCAGCTTGCGGATGCAGCCCGGCTACGACCACAGCTACTGGTTCGTGCAGAGCTTCATCGAGGATCACCTGCGGCACCACGCCACTGCACTGTGCGGGTGAGGCGGCCGCGAACGCACGAAAACGTCCCCGGCGGAAGCACGGCGGCAGGCGCGGTGCATTCCTGTCAAACACGGCGCGAAACCATCATGCTGCGTCACCGGCTCCACGCAGGATAGCGACATGGACGGCATCCAGCCCCACCAGGACACTCTCGAGAAACTGTTGGCAACGGCCAGCGCGCTGGCGGCGAAGCCTGACGCGGGGCCGGCATTGGCCGAAATGGCCGAGGCCGCACGCTTGCAGACCGGCGCGCGCAGCGCCGCGCTATGGCACCGCGACGTTGCGACCGGGGAACTGTCGCTGCTGGTGCCGGCGCGCGATCCGCCGCCGCGACTGAAGGCCGGCGCCGGTTTGGCCGGACGCTGCGCGGCCGACGGCCGGATGCTGCTGGAAGTCGATCCCGGGGCGGAGGTGGATATCGCCGCGCTGGGCACGGCGAGCCAGGATCACGCCGGCCGTGCGGGCGCCGTCCTCAGCCTGCCGCTGCTGGCCGGCGAGGACGTGCTCGGGGTGCTGCAACTCCTGTACGAATCGCGCGGTGGCTTCGACCCGAATACCGTGCTGCTTGCACAAGTCCTCGCCGCCGAGGGCGCGCTCGCCCTGCGCCACACCGGGCGCGGGCCGGCCGCTGGCACCAGCGCCCTGCATACGGAAGTCGAGGTGGCGCGTGCGATCCAGCGCAGCACCCTGCCGACGCAAATGCCCGCGCTGCCGGGCTACGACCTGTACGGCCATTTCCAGCCCGCGACGTACGCCGGCGGCGACATGTTCGACGCGGTGCATTTGCCGCAGGGCGTGTTCCTGCTGCTGGGCGACGCCACCGGCCACGGCTTCGGTCCCGCGTTGTCGGCGATGCAAATGCAGGGGATGCTGCGGGTGGCGTTCCGCCTGGGCGCCGATCTCGATCAGGCTTACCGCAACGTCAACAACCAGTTGACCGAGGACCTGGCCGACGATCGCTTCATCACCGCGTTCATGGGATTTCTGGACCCCGGCACGCACCGCGTCCGCTACCAATGCGCGGGCCAGGGCCCGCTGCTGCACTACCACGCCACCGGAGATCACTGCGAATGGTTGCAGCCGAACACGTTCCCGGTCGGCGTGATGGAACTCGATGAAGTGCCGGCAGCCGCGACCCTCCAACTTGCCCCCGGCGACATCCTCGCGCTGATCTCGGACGGGCTGTACGAGCGCCTCGATGCCGGCAACACCGAATTCGGCCCGGAGCGCGTGGCGGACGTGATCCGCAGCGGGCAACGATTGTCGATGGCCGAGCTGTGCCAACGCCTGCTGACCGCGGCGGACGATTTCGCCGCAGGCGTTGCGGCGGCCGACGACGTCACCCTGATCCTGGTACGGCGCCTGCCCCTGGACGGTGCTCACTTGCCGAGCACGTAAAGCTGCCACAGGTCCTTGGTGGTCATCTGCAGGAACGGACGCATCGTCAGGCGCCCGGCAACGCCGATGCTGTGCTCGAGGTAGCGCAGCTCGGCGAATTTCTCGC
>JBOHYO010000395.1:0-10432 GCA_050737935.1 Rhodanobacteraceae bacterium | reverse complement strand
CGGTACACGGATTGGCGAGGTTTGAGTGCGCGGAGCTTGGTGTCAGTCAGCATGGGCAATGTGCGTAACATCAGGTTTATGTGGGCTCGTTACGCACTATCTTACGCACATTTGACTCGGATGTCAGTGGATATCTTCGGACGTCATAAAACACGAAACCCGCATGGCTAGCGGGTTTCGTGAGGTTCTTGGGATTTTCTCGGACTTCGCGGGAGGGCTGATTGGTGGGCCGTCTAGGACTCGAACCTAGGACCAAGAGATTAAGAGTCTCCTGCTCTACCAACTGAGCTAACGGCCCACAAACTCCACATTGTACAAAAATTGGGGTGGACGATGGGACTCGAACCCACGACAACCGGAATCACAATCCGGGACTCTAACCAGCTGAGCTACGTCCACCACACTGAAACCTTTTCGACCAACCGTCCATGGTGCGCCCGCCAGTCGGCATCCCTGCCTCCTCCTCACGCGTCGCGCGACAGTCCCCCGGACTGTCGCAAGCGCTCCGCATTCGCCCAGCTGAGCTACGTCCACCACTGAAACCTTTTTGGCCAACCGTCTCCTCAGATCCCGCGACAGCGACTGTGGGGCGGGTACTGCCCGCCGGTTTTGGGTGCGGCGGACAGTGTCCGCCCTACCCATCCCGGCGCGGGACGCCTGCAGGCCACTTTCCGTGTAGTGAACGCGCAATTTTCATTGAGCGGGTCGAAACATGCAAGCGGCAGGGTACGGATCGATTGATTCGCCGCAGGGCCTGCGTTACCGTGCGCGGATGCCCAAGCCGCCTGCCCAACCCGCCCCGCAGCCGGGCGAATCCAACGCCGTCGCGCAGTTCGAGCAATCACTGGATGAGCTCGAACAGTTGGTCGCGAAGATGGAAGGCGGGGAACTGAATCTCGACGAGTCATTGCGCTCTTTCGAGCGCGGCATCGCGCTGTATCGCAACTGCCAGGCCGCGCTGGAACAGGCCGAGGCCCGGGTCAAGCTGTTGCTCGACCCTCAGCATCCGGAAACCGGGCAGCCGTTTGCGCCGCCCGAAGAACGCTGACACCCGGCGCGACATCTGCGCGGGGAGGCGTCGCAGACAAGCCGTCATCCGCTTCCGATCCCGGTCGCACGGTCCCGCCCGGGGCGCGTCCCGCGACGCGCCCCGGGGGATCCATTTGGCCGCTACTTGATCAGCCGCAGCGCGAACGGATAGCGATAGCTTCCCCTGCTGCTGACCGCCATTGCGGCAAGGATGCAGAACACCAGGTTCACGATCCACAGGATGAGCCATAACGGCCCACCGATCACCGCCAGGATGATCGTCATGGTCAGGAACCAGCAAATCACGTAACCGATCAGGATCGTGAGCTGGAAGTTCAACGCCTCCTTCGCTTCGGTCGTCAAATAGCTCTTGGCTGCGTTGTCCTTGTTCACCAGCCACACGATCAACGGCACGATGAACCCGAGGATGATCCCCGACAGATGCGTGAGCATTGCGAGGTTACGGTCTTCGGCGCTGCCGCCCACAATCGGCGGACTGGGTACTGCGGATTCCGGTGGCACGCTCATCAGATTGCTCCCCTCATTCGTGGTGGACGGTCGACGAACTGCGGCATGACTCTCCTAGTCCCGCACCCGCGTGTCAAGCGTTTCGAAGGCGGGGAGGCACCTCACGCCGCCATGCGCAGGTGTTGCGTCCAGGCCATGTCTTGAATCCGGGGCCGCGTTCCGGAAGCAACGCCCATCCTGCGTCCGGCATGGACTGAACGGCGTACCATCGGCCCTCCGCGACCTTGGACCGGAAACACAAGTTGCGGGCAAAGGGCCGGAAAGGCGGGATGAGTGCCCCAGCTCAGCCAGACTTTCCGTACGCAATCCATTTCGCCGCTGCAACGATGGAGGATGAGGTCATGCCGAAGTACGTAATCGAGCGCGAGATTCCGGGCGCCGGCAAATTTTCCGCGCCTGAATTGAAGGCGATTTCGCAACAATCCTGTGGCGTGCTGAGCAAAATGGGATCTAGCATCCAGTGGGTCGAAAGTTTTGTCACGGCCGACAAGATCTATTGCATCTATATCGCGCCGAATGAGGAGATGGTGCGCGAGCACGCCCAGCAAGGCGGGTTTCCCGCAAACCGGGTTTCAGAGGTGGTGACGATGATCGACCCGGTCACCGCGGAGTGAGCGTCGATACCGGGTGAGCCGGCAACACCTATTCTCCCGCGACGGTCATCTTCCCCAACAGGATCGAGCCGGTCAGGAACGACGAACGCGGATCGACGTCGGTACCGATCGCCTGCACACCCATGAACATGTCGCGCAGGTTGCCCGCGATCGTGATTTCCTGCACCGGGTGCGATACCTTGCCGTTTTCGACCCAGAAGCCCGCCGCGCCGCGCGAATAGTCGCCGGTGACGATGGACACACCCTGCCCGAGCAGTTCGGTCACGACGAGTCCCCGGCCCATCCGCTGCAGCAGTCCGGCGAAATCCTGCTGCGCACCGTCGACCGATCCCGGGGCAACGACCAAATTGTGTACGCCACCCGCGTTGCCGGTGGTCTGCAAGCCGAGCTTGCGCGCGGAATAGCTGCCCAGCACGTAGCGCTGCAACACCCCGCCTTCGACCAGCGCGGACGCGCGCGTGGCCACGCCCTCGGCATCGAACGCCGCGGAGGCGTGTCCGCCGGGAATCAACGGCTCCTCCAGCAGGTCCACGAAACCTGGCAGCACCGGCTTGCCGACGTGATCAAGCAAAAAGCTGGACCGTCGATACAACGACCCGCCGCTCACCGCTGCGATCAAATGTCCCAGCAGCGAACGCGCGACTTCCGGCGCGAACAACACGGGGCATTCCCGGGTCGAAATCCTGCGCGCATCCAGCCGCGCCACCGCGCGCTCGGCGGCGGTCCTGCCGATGCGGGCGAATTCCGGAAACAACGCCGAATCACGGACGGACTCGTACCAGCCATCGCGCTGCATTGCGTCGCCGGCGCCGGCGATCAGCGAACAGGAAACCGAATGGTGGGTGCCGCGCTCGCGACCGACGAAACCGTGCGAATTGGCGTACACGCCCAACCCGTCGCCGCGTTGCACGCCCGCACCTTCCGAATTGGTGATCCGCCCCTCCGCACGACCCGCGGCCTCGACCTCGCGGCCGATCTCGATCGCGCGATCGACATCGAGGTCCCACGGATGCCACAGGTCGAGATCGGGAAGGCCGGTCGCCATGCGTTCCGCGTCGGCCAGGCCGGTATACGGGTCGGGCTCGGTGTAACGCGCGATCGCGCAGGCCTGTTCGATGGTCGCATCGATCGATCCCGGCTTGAGATCCGCGGTCGATGCATTGCCCTTGCACTGCCCGAAATACACCGTGAGTCCGAACCCGCGGTCGCGGTTGCGTTCCACGGTTTCAACCTCGCCGAGCCGCACGTTGACGGACAGGCCGGTGTCGACACTGGCCGCGACCTCCGCCTGCGACGCCCCGGCGGCGCGCGCCTTGCGGATCACGTCCTCGGCCAGTTCGGCCAGGCGGTCGAGCTCGGCGATGCTGTCGTCGGCCTGTGTGATGATCGTTTCCACCAAGTCTCCCGATTACCGTTCGTGTTGAGCGTAGCAAGCGATGCGAGCGGAGTCGAAGCACGTTACGCACCCTTCGACTTCGTGGCCTACGACCGCTACGCTCAGGGCGAACGGCAGAAGTATCCAATCGTTCACCATGACATCGCGATCAATAGAACCCCCTGATTCACTGGACGACGAACGCCCCAGCCGCAGCGCGCGCCGACGCGAGGCGCTGGACGTACTGGCGTTCGCGAAGCAATTGTCGGAACTGTCACCGGCACGCATTGCGAAACTGGAGCTGCCCGACGACGTGTGCGAGGAACTCGCGCAGGTGCAGCGCACGCCCTCGCACATCGCACACAAACGCCAACTCGCGCACCTCGCCAAGCTGATGCGCGCGCACGACGAGGAAGACTTCGCTGCAGCGCGAGCCGCGCTGAGCAAAGATCGTGCTGCCGGCGCGCGCGAGAGCGCAGCCCTGCACCGGATCGAAACCCTGCGCGAAACGTTGCTGGGCGAGAACGGGGACGCCGCGTTGACCGACTTCATCGCCGTACACCCGGAGGCCGACCGCCAGCGCCTGCGGTCACTGATCCGCCAAGGCCGCCGCGAGCGCGAAGCCAGCCAGCCGCCACGCGCGCAGCGGGAGTTGTTCCGCTTGCTGCGCAACAGCGAAAAGCCTCCCGACGCCGATTGACGCGGATAAAAGCAGATCCGTTTTTGCTCCTGTTCGCGTTTATCGGCTCTTGTCCGTGTCAAAAATGCTCCTGCTCTTGTTCATGAGGCGGTGCCGCCAACGGTCATTGCGGTGATCTTGGTGGTCGGCATGCCAACCCCGACCGGCACGCTCTGGCCGTCCTTGCCGCACACCCCGACGCCGTCGTCCAGCTTCAGGTCATTGCCGATCATCGCGACACGCGTCAGCACGTCGGGACCCGACCCGATCAGGGTCGCGCCCTGGACCGGCCGCGTAACCTTGCCGTGCTCGATCAGGTAGGCCTCGTTGGCCGAGAACACGAACTTGCCGTTGGTGATGTCGACCTGTCCACCGCCGAAGTTGACCGCGTACAACCCGCGCTCGACCGAGGCGATGATCTCCGCCGGATCGCGCTCACCCGCCAGCATGTAGGTATTGGTCATGCGCGGCATCGGCAGGTGCGCGAACGATTCGCGGCGGCCATTGCCGGTGGCTGCCATGCCCATCAGCCGTGCATTGTGCTTGTCCTGCATGTAACCGACCAGGCGGCCATCCTCGATCAACGTGGTGCAGTTGGTGGCGGTGCCCTCGTCGTCGATCGACAAGGAGCCGCGCCGCCCAGGCAGGGTGCCGTCGTCCACCACCGTCACGCCGTCGGCGGCGACCTTGTCGCCCATGCGCCCCGCGAACGCGGATGCGCCCTTGCGATTGAAGTCGCCCTCGAGGCCGTGGCCGATCGCTTCATGCAACAACACGCCCGGCCAGCCGGGGCCCAGCACCACGTCCATGGTGCCTGCCGGCGCAGCGACCGCGTCCAGGTTCACCAGCGCCTGCCGCACCGCGTCGCGCGCCCATCCATGCGCGCGGCCGGAATCGAGCAGCTCGCGGTATGCGCAGCGTCCACCGCCGCCGGCATACCCGACCTCGCGACGGTCGCCGTCCTCGGCGATCACACGCACGTTGACGCGCGTCAACGGCCGCACGTCCGCAGCCAGCGTGCCGTCTGCGGCGGCGATCAGCACCGAATCGTGGCTCGCGGCGAGGCTGACGATCACCTGCTTGATGCGCGGGTCCAGACTTCGCGCAAGCGCATCGAGCTCGCGCAGCAGCGCGATCTTGGCCGGGTTGTCCAGCCCGTCGATCGGATCGTCAGCCGGATACAGCGCGCGCGTGCCGCGTACCGCAAGCGGAAGGCCCGAGCCGTTGCCTTCGCGCGCGATCGCACGCGCGGCGCCGGCCGCTTCCAGCAACTGCGGCAGCACGATGTCGTCGGAATACGCGAAGCCTGTCTTCTCGCCGGAGATCGCGCGCACACCGACACCCTGCTCGATCGAATGGCTGCCGTCGCGGACGATGCCGTCTTCGAGAACCCACGATTCGGAGCGCGAGTGCTGGAAATACAGGTCGGCTGCGTCGATGGACGGCGCCATGACCCGCGCAAAAACCCGTTCCAGGTCGTTCGTGGACAGCCCGCCAGGCGCGAGCAGGTTGTGTTCGACAAGCGACAGCGGTGAATCCATCAGGAGCGATCCGGCAGTATCACGACCATCCAACGTAAGGGTGGCATCACCGATCCGCAAGAGTGGACTGCAGGTAGTGGTCGTTTTCAATCCGTTCGTACTGAGCGTAGGCCCGCAGGGCCGGAGTCGAAAAACAACAGGCGTTTCGACTCCGTTCGCTTCGCTCACGTAGCCTGTCCCGAGCTTGTCGAAGGGCTCAACGCGAACGGCCACTCAAACTGCGCCGCTACCCGCAATTCAGGGTCGGCCTGTCGCCGAAGAGGGCGGGGCCGGAACGGCGCCGGGTGCGGGAACCGTGGTGCTGCCGGACGCGGGCGCCAGCGCGGGGGCCGCCGAGGCCGTGGGCGCGGGCGTGAGAGGAACCGTTGTGCCAGCAGAGGCAGGTGCGGGAACCGTGGTGCCCGCGGCAGCCGGCAGCGAGCCAGCCGGGGCCGGCATCGGCGCGGCCACCGCGGCCGAGGCCGACGGGGGCGGCGCGCTCGATGTCGCTGGCGGCAGTTCGGCTTCCTTGACCGTGGTGATCTTCGGCTCGTCCCAGCTCCCCGTGACGCGATAGATGCTGCCGGCGGCCTTGTTGATGCCCTTGCCGATCAGCCCTTGCACCACCAGGCCCGCGGCGGCACCGACTGGTCCGCCGATCACCGCGCCGACCACCGGCAGCGTGCCGCCCAGGTGCGGCGTGACGTTGATCGTCAGGTCGAAATCACGGGTGCGGACGCCGGCACGCCCGTGTATGGCGATCCGCGCCGCGGGTGCGTCGATCAGCATGTCGTCGGTGTAGGCGCTGCCGTCCTTCAAGTTGAATGTCGCGGAGGCGTCGTCGAACCCGAATCCGGACTTGAACACGTCCCCGAAGTGCAGCATCAGCCGGCTCGGCAACTCGCGCACCGACAGAAGACCCAGCACGCGACCGAGCCCGGGCTTGACGGCGAGGATTCGCCCGTCGCCCACCTTGATCCCGAGCTTGCCGGTCATCCATGCCAGCGAAAACGACGAGGGCGAGCCGGGCCAAGCGCCGTCGATATGGATGTGCGAGTCCTTGCCACCGGCCAGCAGGCCGCTGAACCCGAACGCCGCGAGGGTCTTGCCGAAATCGCGCGATGCGATATCGACCGCGAAATGCGATTGGCTGAAGGCCATGGTTCCGTCCCAATCGCCGCTGCCATGAAGGGTGAACCCGTCGCCCTTGGCATCGAATCTGGCGACGCGCATGCCTTGCGCGGTCGGCGCACTCTCGAACGCAATCGCGCCCAGCTTCATGTGGCCGAGCTGGAAGTCGCCGAGCGTCACGTGCAGGGGCGGGATCGCGGTCGGCGCGATCGGCGAGGTCACCTGCGGCGGCTGCGGCGGCGGCGCGGGCTGCTTCGGTTCCGGCTTCGGCGGTTGCGGCCAGTGCAGATACTCGAACTTCGCCGTGATGCCGCGCGCCATCAGATTGCTGGTCGGCAAGTTCACCGTTCCCCGGACGGCCGCGCCGTCGAAGCGGATGGTGTCGTCCCCGGCGCCCGTTTCGTAGTCGAACCCCAAGGCGCCGAGGTCTGTGCCGAACACTTTCGCCTGATCGGCCGAGAGAACGGCGCGGTCGAGTTGCGGAAACGCGGCACCGGGCCCGCCCCCCAAGGCCTGCTGGATCCAGCCGCTGACGTCGAGCTGCCGGGCGTGCCCATCGACCACCAGCCCCTGTGCCGGCAGTCGTTCCGGCATTTCGCTGCCGAAGTGCATCGCGAGCGCAGCCGGCAAATTGCGCGATGGATCGGCCAGGCGTCCGCGTACCTGCAGCACGTCGCCCAGGGACACCGTCAGCGGCGCGCCTTCGGGCGGAAGCTGCAAGGTCAGGTTCAATGGCAGCGCTGCGGCGGCGGGTTTGTCCAGGGGCGCTGGAAAATCCAGCGCGAGACCCACGAGGCTCGACTGGACATCGAGGATTGGAATGGCGGGCCCGCTGCCGTCGCCCCGCACCAACCGCACGCCTACGTGAAACGGTGCGGCACCGCTGACATGGGTGATCAGCGGCACCACCTCTGGATAGCCTTGCACCAGCGTCTGGGCCGAAGCACTCGTGTCGAGCGACGCCTCCACGATGTCGGCGGGATCGCGGACGGCGCCGCCCACCGCGATCGACAGGCTTGCCGGCGCGCCGCGGAACATCCCGGTCAGGTTCTTCGCCCGGAATCCCTTGCCGTCGATCAGCATCTGGCCGCCCAGATCCTTGATCGCGACTTTCCATTTCTGCGCGGTGACGTCGGCGTGGGCGAGGTCGACCTTGCCATCGAGCGTGAAGGCCTTCGGATCCTTCAGCGGAATCGACAATTTGACTCCGAACCTGGCCTTGCCGCCGACCGTGAGTCCCTGCAGCGCATCCGCCGCGTCGGTGGCAAGCGGCGTATGCCGCACGAAATCGAGCAACTGCGCACCGCGGCCACCGCCCTGAACGTCGAGGTCCAGCACCCCGTTCGACAAGTCGGGGATCGTGGCCACTGCGTGGGTGGCGGTGACGCCCTGCACGCTTACATGGGTCGCGACGATCGCCATGTGGTTGTCGACGAAGTCGACGGCCGCGTCGACGCCGGTAGCCTGCGGCCACTCATTCGAAAAATCGAAAGCTGCGTTCGCCACCGTCGCGGTGGCCTCGAAGCGGCCCTCGTGATCGAGGAACGGCCAGTCGTCCAGCGCGCCGCGCATCAGGACGCGCGCGGACGTGATCTTCCCCGCGACGAGCGCGTGATCCATCCATGCCACCATCGCGTGCGGCATGCGATGGTATGGCAGGAAGCGCTTTGCATCCGTCACCTGTCCGTGGTCGAGAACCGCATACGCGGAAAGCAACGGCGCTTGCCCGTTGCCGCGCCACACGAGGTGCGCACGACCACGCCCCGCCAGCCCATCCGCATCGACGAACCGGAGTGAATCGGCGGCGATGTTCCACTCGCCGCCTTCGCGCCATGCCACCAGCGTGCCGCCGAACTGCGTGAACGAGAACGGCTTGCGGAACACGTCGGTCACCGCGAGCGTCGCCGCCTGCGGCGGCAGCTCCAGCGACAGCGCCCGGTCGTCGGCACGAATCGTTCCGCCCGCCAGCGCGATACCGGGAATCGCGCCCGAGGCCGCCGCGCGCAAACCGGAGAACCGCACTGTCGCGCGGTAGCGTCCGCCTTCATCCCACACCAGCGCGGCACTGTCGACCTCGGCATGCGGCTGCGCATTCACGGCCCAGTCGACAAGCGCCTTCGGCGCCTGCGGCGCCATGGCCAGCAGCGAGAGCCAAGGGGAAACCTCGATCGAGCGCGCAGCCGCGGAGACGCGCCACGCGCCCGGGTGCCCACGCACTTGCGCCACCGCGCCGCCGGCCGCATCGATATCCGCGCCCGGCCTGCCCGGCCCGCGCCATGCCAGCTCCCAGCCACCGTCGATCCGGTGGGCCTGGACAATACCCGACAGCGAGGGCAGCTCGAGACTTCGCCCACCCGGCCCCGACGCCACCAGGCCACGCATTCCGTAGCGCACGGATGCCGCAGCCAGCTTGCCCCCGTCCCAATTGCCCCACGCCTGGATGTCGGCATGGCCGCTACTCACCGCGTATCCGTGCAGGTCCACGCCGCGCGCCGCCTCGGCCAGATCCAGATCGGTGGTCGACAGGTGCAAGGCGTAATCGCGCGTCGCCGCATCCATGCGACCGCTTATGGCCAGCGCCTGGCGGGTGCCGGACTGTTGCACGCTGCCGCCGAAGCGCACGGCGTCGCCGACGTTCACCACCCGCAGGCGCGGCGCGAACAACTCCCACGAATGGTGCCCAACCCGATCGACGATATCGACATGCAGGTTGCTCAAGTCCAGGTCGACCGGCAGCGATTGCAAGGACGCGTTCGACCCGCCCGGAGCACTGCTGAACCCGGCCACCCGCCACCCGCTCGACGAATGTTCTACGCGCAGCTTCATGTCGTTGAGGCGCAGGGTGATCCAGCGATGGGCTGGATGCAGCCATGCACCGAAATCGAATTTCACCGCGGCATGCGGCAGGGTGATCGAACTGCCGCCGGGATGACCGGCCCCGAGCGTCAGGCCACTCACCTTCAACAAGGGGCCCGAGGGCTGCCATTCGCTGCTGACCGCGGCGAATGTCACTGGACGGTGCAAGCGCTCCGACAGTTGCCTGGCGATGAAATCCGGATAGTGCGTCGCCAGCGGCAACAGCAATTGCACCAAGCCGATCGCAACGGCCAGCGCGATCAGCAACCCGGCGACGGTGGCGGTCGCGACGAACCGCGCGCGGCGCAGGTGGTGGCGCCAGGCGCTCATGGCGCGGGTGTCTCACGCACGCAACGGGACTCGGGACTCGGAACCCGGACGTAGGTTGGGTTGAACCCGGATTTCATCCGGGTGAAGCCCAACATCACGTGGCGGGCCCGTTGGGCTTCCCCCGGACTGCGTCCGGGGTCAACCCAACCTACGAAGAGCACGGGTACCGGACCCATCCGCGACGTTGTCGTTGCGCTTCGCGCACGAACGCGCATCGCCGGCGTCGCTTCTCCCCGGTCCCCGGTCCCGGGTCCCTGGTCCCGGTTGCTGCTGCCGTCACCGTAGGTTGGGTTGAACCCGGATTTCATCCGGGTGAAGCCCAACATCATCGGGCGGGTCCGTTGGGCTTCCCCCGGACTGCGTCCGGGGT
>JBOHYO010000394.1:0-2493 GCA_050737935.1 Rhodanobacteraceae bacterium | reverse complement strand
GCACCTGTTCCTGCGCGGGCACGACCTGCCCGGCGGCGGATTCGTCGCCGGCATCACCGTGACGATGACGCTGATCGTGTTGTACATGGCTGGCGGTGCGCGCTGGGTGGAGGCGCGGCTCAAGATTGCCCCGGTACGCTGGATCGGCGCGGGATTGCTGCTGGCGATCGCCACCGGCCTCGCCGCGGTCGTGCTCGGCGATCCGTACCTGACCTCGTATCACGGCCATTGGACCCTGCCGGTGCTCGGCAATGTTCCGTTCAACAGCGCACTGCTGTTTGATCTTGGTGTGTTCGCCGTGGTGTCCGGTGCCAGCGCGCTGATCCTGGTGGTGCTTGCGCACCAGTCGTTGCGCCGGGTGATCCACGCGCCCGGCACGGCGCGCGACGCGGAGGGGGCCGAGACCTGATGGAGGCCGTGCTTGCGATCGCGATCGGCGCCCTCGCGGGTTCGGGCGTATGGCTGCTGCTGCGTCCGCGCACGTTCCAGGTGATCATCGGCCTGACGCTGATTTCATACGCCGTCAACCTTTTCATCTTCTCGATCGGCGGCCTGCGGGTCGGCGCCGATCCGGTGCTCGTCGGCACGGTCACCGATCTTTCCCGTTACGCCGACCCGCTGCCACAGGCGCTGGTGCTGACGGCGATCGTCATCGGCTTCGCCACCACGGCGTTGTTCCTGGTGGTGCTGCTGACATCCCGCGGCCTCGCCGGCAACGACCATGTCGATGGCGAGGACGGCACGCCATGAGCGGCGCGCTGGCGATCGCGCCGATCCTGATCCCGCTCGCGGTCGCTGCCGTCCAGCTCCTGCTCGGCATCCGCTTCCGGCGCCTCCGCACGAGCCTGAGTTTCCTTTCGTGCTTCGCGCTGGTGGCCATCGCCGCCGCCCTGATGGTGTCGGCGTCGGCGCCGGACGGGGAAGGCACGACGCTGGTGTACAACCTCGGGAATTGGCCCGCGACGTTTGCGATCGTGCTGGTGGTCGACCGGTTGTCGGCGCTGATGCTGCTGCTCACGGCGGTGCTGGCGCTCGCGGTTTTGCCGTACGCGCTGGGCCGCTGGCAGCGCATGGGTCCGCATTTCCAGCCACTCGTGCAGTTGTTGCTGGTGGGCTACAACGGCGCGTTCCTGACCGGCGACCTGTTCAACCTGTTCGTGTTTTTCGAAGTGCTGCTGGCCGCGTCCTACGGCTTGGCGCTGCACGGCTCCGGCGCACGCCGGGTCGGCGCCGGCCTGCACTACATCGCGATCAACCTGATCGCCTCGATGCTGTTCCTGATCGGCGTCGGCCTGATCTTCGGCGTCACCGGCACCTTGAACATGGCGGTGCTGGCGCACCTGATCCCTGGCCTCACCGGCACGCCCCGTGCGCTGCTGCACGCGGGCGCGGCCTTGCTGGGTCTGGCCTTCCTGATCAAGGCGGCAGTCTGGCCGGTGGGCTTCTGGCTGCCGCGCACGTACTCGGCCGCCATCCCGCCGGTCGCGGCGCTGTTCTCGGGCATGACCAAGCTCGGCATCTACGTGATCCTGCGCCTCAGCCTGCTGCTGTTCGGCGTCGATGCCGGCGCCGCGTCGGCGCACTTCGGCAGCGAGTGGTTGCTGTGGCTCGGAATCATCACGCTGGTGGTGGGCAGCATCGGCATGCTGGGGGCGCGGGAACTTGCGAAGCTCGCGTCCTATTGCGTGCTGGTGTCCTCGGGTACGCTGCTGGGCGCGATCGCGCTGCACAGTCCGGCGGTGACCGCGGGCGCGCTGGCGTACCTCGTGATTTCCGTGCTCGGGATTGCCGCGTTCTTCCTGCTGGCCGGCCTGGTCGTGCCGCGCGATGCTTCCGGAGGCGCGACACAACTGGAGCCGTACGATCCCGCCATCGACGCGCTGTTCGCCGCCGAGGACGAGCGGCGGGTGACGAGTCCGGCGCCCGTCGTGATCCTCGCTGCCTGCTTCCTCGCGTGCGGATTGCTGCTGGCGGGACTGCCGCCGCTTTCGGGTTTTCTCGCGAAGTTCGCGCTGCTGGCACCGATGTTGGGCTACGGAATCGGCGCCACCCTCCTGTTCGCGCTGACGATCGTCGCGGGGCTGTGCACGGTGATCGCGATGGCGCGCGCCGGGATCCAGATTTTCTGGGCAGACGCGGACTGGGAATTTCCACGCGTGGAGGCGGGCGAAACGATTTCCGTGGTCGGGCTGCTGGGCATCTGCCTCGTGCTCACCTTCGTGGTCGCCGCGCCGTGGAACTACCTGTCGGCGACCGCGCGCGAGATCCACGCGCCCGAGCATTACATCCACGCGGTGATGGGCGAGGCCACGGAGATCCAGCCATGACGCGTTGGCTGCCGCACCAGTGGATCGCGCTGTGGCTGCTGGCGGCATGGCTGCTGCTGCAGCAAAGCCTTGCCGCGCCCACGATCGTGCTCGGTATCGTGCTGGCGCTCGCACTCTCCTGGGCGCTCAGGCTGCTGCAACTGCCGCGGGTACGCGTGCACAGCCT
>JBOHYO010000393.1:0-2144 GCA_050737935.1 Rhodanobacteraceae bacterium | reverse complement strand
CCGATCAGGTGCGCACGCGGGAAGTAGGCGTCGACCGCCACCGAAACCTGCGGCACCCCGGCTTTGGCCATCGCACCAGCGCGGTTCTTCATTTCTTCGGTGCGTGAGATCACCGCGCGCGCGTCCGGCAACAGGCTGCGCCCCGCCGCGGTGAGTTGCGCCTTGCGGGTGTTGCGCTCGAACAGTTCGACGTCGAACGCACTTTCCAGCGCCTTGATCGCGTGGCTGATGGCCGACTGCGCGCGTGCGAGTTTTCGCGCCGCACCCGAAAAACTGCCTTGATCGCACACCGCGACGAACGCGCGTAGCTGGTTGATGGTGACGGTATCGAGCATGGATATCTAATAACTAGATTGTATTGAGCAATTTTTCGTCAATTGTTTTGATGTGTCAAGAGGTCCACATTGGTTCCTGCATTCGACAGAAGTCGCCGGTCCGGCGACACACCCCGAACTGAAGGAGAACTCTCATGAGCTACGCAATCATCGGTTTCGGCAACGTGGGCCAGGCCCTCGCCCGGGCCTTCGCCCGCAGCAACATCGAAGTGGCCGTCGCCAGTCGACGCTCCCCGCAAGAGCTGGCGCCAGAGGCGAAGGCGATCGGGCCCAAAGTCGTCCCCACGACGTTGCAGGAAGCCATCAAGGCGGACGTGATCATCCTGGCGGTCCTGTTCCAGGAACACCGGAAGGTCGCCGAAGCGCTCGCGAGTTGGAAGGGTAAAACGATCATCGACGCGATGAATTCGAATGATCCCGTCGAAGAACTCGACGGTCTCCCCTCCTCAGCCTTCGCCGCCAAGTCTTTTCCCGGCGCCAGGTTCGTGAAGGGCTTCAATCACCTGCTTGCCGGCACCCTGGCCACCGACCCGAACGTCAAGGGCGGCCACCGGGTCGTGTTCCTGTCGAGCGACGACGAAGATGCGGCAGCGCAAGTGGCGGACCTTGCCAAGCGACTTGGTTTCGCGCCCGTGAATCTCGGGAAACTCGACGAGGGCGGCACGTTGGTGCAGGCCCGCGGCCGCGTCTGGGGCCCGTTGATCTTCCAGGACCTGCTCAAAAAGGTGGCGTGACATGGCCAACTTGAATGGAAAGACCGCCGTGATCACAGGCGGCGCCACAGGCATCGGCCGCGCGGCGGCGAAGCGTTTCATCGAGGAAGGCGCCTTCGTTTTCATCTTCGGCCGCCGGCAGGAAGCGCTTGACGCCGCTGTCGCCGAGCTTGGCCCCAATGCCCGCGCGGTGAAGGGATCGGTCTCCAATCTTGCCGACCTCGACCGGCTTTACGCGGCGGTGAAAGCCGAGCGCGGAACCCTCGACATCGTCTTTGCCAATGCCGGGGCGGGAAGCGCGCTTCCGCTCGGCGAAATCACCGCCGAGCACATTGACGAAACCTTCGACACCAATGTGAAGGGCACGACCTTCACGGTGCAAAAGGCGCTGCCGCTGATGGGCCCGGGCGGCTCGATCATCCTCACCGGATCGAGCGCCGGCACCACGGGCGCCCCGGCAATGAGCATCTACAGCGCGAGCAAGGCGGCCGTGCGCAACCTCGCGCGGACCTGGGCGGAGGATCTGAAGGGCACCGGCATCCGGGTCAACGTGCTGTCGCCCGGACCGACGGCGACCGAACTTGCGAAGGCAGCGCTGGGCGAGGAGGGAATGAAGGTCTTCGCCTCGATGAATCCGCTCCAGCGCATGGCCGATCCGGTGGAACTCGGGGCGGCGGCTGCCTTTCTCGCGTCGCCGGACAGCAGCTTCATGACCGCCAGCGAGCTTGCCGTCGATGGCGGCCTGGCGCAAATCTGACACGCTACGACGGGCCGTCGCTCCGGTGGCCCGGCTATGCGCACACCCAAGAAGGAAAATCAAATGGAACTCTCTCTCAAAGGAAAAACGGCTCTTGTTACCGGGGCATCGCGAGGCATTGGCCGCGCCATCGCCGAACGTCTCGCAAAGGACGGTGCGACGGTCGCGCTGACCTACAACGCCAGCAAATCCGGCGCAGACGAGGCAGTCGCGGCCATCGAGAAAGCCGGAGGCACTGCGTTCGCGATCCACGCGGACCTCGTTGATCCGGCGACCATCCCGACATTGTTCGAAAGGCTCGACGATGAGTTCGCCAAGCGGAATGGAAGCAAGGCCCTC
>JBOHYO010000392.1:0-3572 GCA_050737935.1 Rhodanobacteraceae bacterium | reverse complement strand
CGCGATGCATTGGCAAGGATCACGATCGACTGCAACAGGTTGTAGGCGATCACCGGCAGCATCACGTTCAACTGGAAGTTGCCGGCTTGTCCGCCGATCGTGATCGTCGCGTCGTTGCCGATCACCTGCGCGCAGACCATCGTCATCGCTTCGGGGATCACCGGATTGACCTTGCCCGGCATGATCGACGAACCCGGTTGCAGCGCGACCAGCTCGATTTCACCGAGGCCCGCCAAGGGTCCCGAATTCATCCAGCGCAGGTCATTGGAAATCTTCATCATCGAGCACGCCAGCGTCTTCAACTGACCCGACAGTTCCACGGCCGCATCCATGGAGGCCATCCCTTCGAAGAAATTGTCCATCGACGTGAACTTCACCTTCGTCGCCTTCGACAATGCGGTGCAGAACGCCTTGGCGAACTTCGGATCGGCATTGATGCCGGTGCCGACCGCGGTCCCGCCCTGCGGCAGGCGCTGCATCCGCTTCAAGGCGTCAGAGATGCGCGCGATGCCCGAACCGATTTGCGCCGACCAGCCCGAGAGTTCCTGGCCGAAGGTCACAGGCATCGCATCCATCAGGTGGGTGCGACCGGTCTTGGCGACGTTCTTCAATCCGCGCGCGCGCCGGTCGATGGTCTTCTGCAGGTGCTTCAAGGCCGGCAACAACTGTTCGCGCGCCGCCAGCGCGGCGCTGACGTGGATCGCGGTCGGGATCACGTCGTTCGAGCTCTGTCCGTAATTGACGTGGTCGTTGGGATGGATCTTCGCCCTCGATCCCTGCGAGGCGAGGTGCGCGATCACCTCGTTGGCATTCATGTTGCTGGACGTGCCCGACCCCGTCTGGAAAATGTCGATCGGGAAGTGCGCGTCGAACTCGCCATCGGCGACCCGCTGCGCGGCTTTCCGGATCGCCGCGGCCTGCGCGGGCTTGAGGTACCCGAGTTGCAGATTGGCGTCAGCCGCAGCGGTCTTGATGAGCCCCAGAGCGCGGATGAACTCGCGCGGCAGCGTCAGGCCCGAGATCGGAAAATTGTCCACCGCGCGCTGGGTCTGCGCGCCCCACAGTGCCTCCGCGGGTACCTTCAGTTCGCCCATGCTGTCGTGCTCGGTTCGGAAGTTCGGCATTGATGAAAATCCAGCCAGGAAAGCCACGGATTATAACGAGCGACCGCCGCTACAATGCCTAGGCTTTCCCCGAGCATAGGCCTCGTGTTGACGGGCCGAAGTCGAAGGGTGAACGGTGCGTGCGTTTCGACTCCACTCGCTGCGCGAGCTTACGCTCAATGCGAACGGAGTTTCTCGATGACCGCAATGGATGGATTCATGTCGCAACTGGATTCCCTCACCGCCCTTTCGCCCCTGGACGGCCGCTATGCCGCCAAGGTGGAGGCACTGCGCCCGGTCTTCAGCGAATACGGATTGATGCACCGGCGCGTGATCGTCGAGATCGCGTGGCTGATTGCGCTGTCCGGGGAACCCGGCATCGCGGAATTGCCGCCCTTCGCTGCCGCCGCTCGCGCAAAATTGCAAAAAATCGCCGACGACTTTTCGGTCGGGGATGCAGCAGCGATCAAGGACATCGAGCGGACCACCAACCACGACGTCAAGGCCGTCGAGTACTTCATCAAGCAACGGATCGGCGACGATGCGCAGTTGCAACAGGCGAAGGAGTTCGTGCACTTCGCCTGCACCAGCGAGGACATCAACAACTTGTCTTATGCGCTGATGCTGCGCGACGCCCGCGGCACGGTGCTGTTGCCGGAACTCGACAAGACCATCGGCAAGTTGCGCGAGCTCGCACACGCCAATGCCGATCTGCCGATGCTGTCGCGCACCCACGGCCAGACCGCCAGCCCCACCACGCTTGGCAAGGAACTCGCGAACGTGGTTGCACGGCTGGAACGCCAGCGTGCGCAACTCGCGGCCATTGCGATTCCCGGCAAGATCAACGGCGCAGTCGGCAACTTCAACGCGCACGTCGTCGCGTATCCCGACATCGAGTGGCGCGCATTTTCGAAACGCTTCGTCGAGTCGCTGGGCTTGCAGTGGCAGGAGTACACGACGCAAATCGAGCCGCACGACGGCATTGCCGAACTTTGCGATGCACAGCGCCGCATCGACACCATCCTGATCGATCTGGCCCGTGATCTGTGGGGTTACATCTCGCTCGGCTACTTCAGACAGAAGCTGAAAGCCGGCGAGGTCGGTTCCTCCACCATGCCGCACAAGGTCAACCCGATCGATTTCGAAAACGCCGAGGGTAATTTCGGCGTCGCCAATGCGTTATTCGGGCATTTCAGCGAGAAACTGCCGATCAGCCGCTGGCAGCGTGACCTTACCGACTCCACCACTCTTCGCGCCTTGGGCGAAGGACTCGGGCACGCGCTGGTCGGATTCGCTTCGCTCGAAAAGGGACTCGGCAAGCTGGAGGTCAATCGCGAACGTATTGCCGCCGATCTCGATGCCGCGTGGGAAGTACTGGCCGAGGCCATCCAGACCGTGATGCGTCGCCACGGGCTACCCGAGCCCTACGAGCAGTTGAAGGCGTTGACCCGCGGCAAGGGCATCAACCGGGAGACGCTGCAAACCTTCATTGCCTCGCTCGACTTGCCCGACGCCGACAAGCAACGGCTTCTCGCGCTGACCCCGGCCACGTACACCGGCCTCGCGCCCGATCTTGCGCGCGATATCTGATCACGCCGATGGCAACGCTCGCACCCGCATTGCGCCCCACCGAAGCCGGCATCCATCGCCGGGTGCTGATCTGGCAGATTTTGATTTTCGGCGGCGCCATCGCCGCGATCTGCACGATGAATGTCTTCACCACGCTGACCAACTATGCGCGTGATGGCGCACCGCTGGCGTGGTGGAAACCGACCCTGTGGGAATTCTCCAGCGCACTGTTGCTGTGGGCGCTGATTCCGTTCGTTGCGCGGCTGTACCGGCGCGCGCCGATCACCGCGCGCACTTGGCGCTGGGCATTGCCGTTGCACCTTGCGGCCACGCCGGTGTTTTCGCTGATCCACGTTGGCGGGATGGTGCTGCTGCGCAAACTCGGTTACGCGCTGATGCTCGCGCATTACGACTTCGGTGCGTGGTGGCCGGACTGGATCTACGAATACCGCAAGGATCTGGTTGCCTATGTCCTGGTCCTGGCCGGCCTGCAGGCATTCCGGGTCTACCGGCTGTGGCTTGAAAGCCAAGTCGCGGCACCGCCCGCTCCGGCCGAAGCGCCACCCCCAGCCAGCGAACCACCGATACCCGAACCCGCGCCACTGGAGCGCCTGGTGGTCAAGAAGCTCAACCGCGAATTCATCCTCACTGCCGCCGACATCGACCGCATCGACGCGGACGGCAATTACGTCACCATCCACGCACAGGGCGCGACCTGGCCGCTGCGTGAGTCGCTGACCGCGCTGGAGCGTAGGCTGGATTCGAAACACTTTGCGCGGGTCCACCGCCGCCATATCGTGAACCTCGACCGCATCCGCGAAATCCAGCCTTGGGACAGCGGCGATTACCGCATCATGCTGGCCGATGGCAGCTTCGTGAATTTCAGCCGCCGCTATCGCA
>JBOHYO010000391.1:0-16332 GCA_050737935.1 Rhodanobacteraceae bacterium | reverse complement strand
TCATTGGATCGTGGCCCTTCCAGGCCATACCGACCGCTCTTGTAGGTTGGCGCTGAGCGCAGCGAAGCCCAACGACGGGCTGGGCGGGTGTCGCCGGAGCGAAAGCGGCCGATCCTTGACACTCGCGGTGGCCTTTCGCCTCCGACCACGACATTGTTGTACCCTGATATCACGTGGTCGCACGAGCCGTCAGGAGGATGTCATGGCTGTCGTCGTCGAACGGACGCGGGTCGCGCTTCTCCCCGTCAACACCGTCCTCGTGGCCGGGGCCACGTCGTTGTTCGCAGGCGCGCTTTTGAGCGACATCGCCTACTTCCGCAGCTACGAGATCCAGTGGAACAACTTCTCGTCGTGGCTGCTCGCCGGCGGCCTTCTCGTCGCCGCATTCGCATTCCTGTGGTCCATCGTCGGGCTGTTCCGCACCCGCTGGCGTATCTGGCCGGCAGTGGCCTACACCGTGTTGCTGCTGGCGACCTGGATACTGGGTTTCATCGATGCGCTGGTGCATGCCAAGGACGCTTGGGCATCCATGCCGGGCGGCCTGGTGCTGTCGGCGATCGTGGTGGTGCTGGCTTGCGTGTCGCTGGCGTTCGCCTGGGCCGGGCTGCGCACCGGAGTTGCGCCACGAATCGCCTGAATCTGCTGGCCACCGTCGCAGTCGCGGCCCTGCTCGGTGGTTGCGGCGGCGGCGATGCACCTCCGGAACAGTACGGTGCCAATCCGCCTCTGCCGGCCCAGCAGCGTGGGCTCCTGCCGAACATGACCATCGCCAAACCGGCCGCGTGGGGCGACCGGCTGCCGACGGTGCCGCAGGGTTACACGGTCAAGGCAATCGCCACAGGTCTCCAGATCCCGCGGCAGACCCTGGTGCTGCCCAACGGCGACATCCTGGTGGCCGAAGGGCGCGGCGGCAACGCGCCGAAGCTGAAGCCGAAGGACGTGATCGCCGGTTACATCAAGGCCAAGGGCACGAGCGCGGTCAAGGGCGGCAACCGCCTGACCTTGTTGCGCGACGCCGATGGCAATGGCACCTACGAGTTGCAGACCGTATTCGCGAAGGATCTCAACGCGCCCTACGGACTCGCGCTGGTCGGCGACACGCTCTATGTCGCGGATCAGGATGCGCTGGTGAAGTTTCACTACACCGTCGGTCAGACCCATGCCAGCGGCCCGCCGGTCAAGGTCACCGGCCTGCCGTCGCGGATCAACCACCATTGGACCAAGGCGCTTGCCGCCAGCGCGGATGGCCGCTATCTGTACGTCGGCATCGGCTCGAACAGCAACATCACCGAGCGCGGCATGACCGCCGAGGTCGACCGCGCAAGGATCTGGCAGGTCGGCGCGCAGACCGGAATGCATCGCGCCTATGCCACCGGCGTTCGCAATCCCACCGCGCTGGCGATCCAGCCCGGAACGGGCGCACTGTGGGCGGTAGTGAACGAGCGCGACGAACTCGGTCCCAATCTGGTGCCCGATTACCTCACCTCGGTTCGCGACGGCGGGTTCTATGGCTGGCCCTGGAGCTACTGGGGCCGGCACGTCGATCCACGCGTCCGGCCGCAGGACCCGGCAAAGGTCGCCGCTGCGATCGTTCCCGACTACAGCCTCGGCTCACACGTGGCCGCGCTCGGCGTGGCGTTCTCCACGCCCGCCATGGGCGCGAAGTTCGCGGACGGCGTGTTCGTCGGCGAGCACGGAAGTTGGAACCGATCCCATCCCGTCGGCTACAAGGTGGTGTTCGTGCCGTTCCACGACGGCAGGCCCGCAGGCGACCCCATTGATTTCGTGACCGGCTTCCGCGGCGGCGACGGCCTCACCCGCGGCCGCCCCGTCGGCGTGACCGTCGATCCGCGCGGTGCCCTGATCGTCGCCGACGACCTGTCTAACACGATTTGGCGGGTGACGCCAAACGCGTCATCCACGACAGTGATGCCGACGACGCCAACAACCACGTCCGGTGCAGCCCCCGCCAGCACTGCGGGCGCAACGTACAGGTAGAGCCGGGTTTTCCCTTGCAGGGAGAAGGTGCCGAGCTACTGCTTGGGTCGTTTGATGAACTCGGTGCGCCTGAAACGAAGCGCGGACCAATCCTCATCGATCGCGACTTGACGAACGCTGTCGAATCCCGATGCACGCAGGGCATCCCAGCCGTCATCCCGATTGAAGTCGCAGGTATATTTCTTAGACGTGCCCTTCGGGTAGGCAAACCACAACAGCGCATCGCCGGCGGCCTTTGCGGCCAGCGCGGCTGACAGTCGCCGGAGTTCACTCCGCCGGGTCACGAAGACCAGCGCAAACGCGATGCTTTTGACCTCGCCGAGGCGACGAAACACCTGCACGTCCCGGAGGCCCTCGAGTTCCGGTTCGAAAGCGGCGGGCGCATCCAGGACCACGATCTCCTTCTGGTCCTTCAAGTTCAGCTTCTGGAAGGTCGCGGGCATGGCGATTCGCATATGACGTCGCGGTGACCTGATCGTACCTGCAATCCGGTCGGAAGAGTTCGCGGCAGTCGGTGGATCAGCAGCAGCCCGGTCACGCGGGAGACTCGATCAGCACAGGATCGTTCAGTGCGACCCGACCCGGTTCCACGGTCGAGGCGTAGACGCCGAGGCAACCCTGACGATCGCGGGCCACGGTGCGAAGGATTGCTGGATTGCGCTCCATCGTCACGGGATCAATCGTGATGACGACGCAACGGCTGTCGCGCTTGTCGACGCGCATGCGCATGCCGCCCATGCGAAGGACGCAACCCAACCAGGCATCCTCGGCAAAAGGCGCCTCACCGGTTGCTTCCACCAGGATGTTCGGCCGGAAGCGCTGCACCTCGAGATGGGTACCGACGGTTTCCCCGAGCCGGGCGATCGTCTGTGTCGTGATGAGGGACAGCGGCAACGTGTCGAAGACGCCGCGGTTTTGCCGAATGACCCTCGCTCCGCCGGGGCACAGCGCTGTCCCCAGCGTCGGATCCGCGACGTCGAAAATGGCGCCCGACGGAGTCTGCACAACTGTCGGAGATTTATCGGGTCGATTCGGGTCGGCGAACGACGGACGGTAGTGACACATGTCCTCGCGCTCACGAAGCGTGAGCCAGGGAAATCCGCTCTGCGTCAAGCCGTTCCGGATGAACGCCCATCGGCGATCGCCTGCAAGACCGTGCCAGGACACCTCGATTTCAGGCAGCGCTTCGCCCCGCATCGACTTGACCGGATAACGCCACAATCCCACGACGCGCCCGGCGCGCCTGCCATTTCAAGAGTCACCCATGGAGAAGCCTCCTGAGAGGCGCCCTTGGTCCACCAACCACCGCCGAGCGTGGCGGAATTCGATCCGCTGCAGCGCCCCTCGACGATGGTGCGCTGACGGAGCAGCGCAACGGAGACAGCCGCGCGAAGCAAAGCATGAGGCGAAGCAGCCGTCAAGACCCTGCCAACAACCTGCTTGTGTCGCCGACTGTTCGTGTCGTCGATCCGCGGTCTTGCGCCAAACGCCGTCGCCGACGGCTACTGCATCGCCATCGGCGGCCAGCGAAAGCGGTGTGTCGGCGAATCGCAGTCGATGCTGATCCCTGCCGGCGGGATGATCACGACGATGGAAGCGCTGACGGTGATCACGTTGCACAGGCGGCTGCTACGCTCCGGGGCGGAGTTGCCCTGCGGAGAATGCCATTCGTTCCCAAGCAACATGCCGTCGGTTGCTGCGCCATCATTTCGTGGTTGTGTTGCTGGCATTGCCGATGGTTCTCGCCGGCTGTGCGACGCACTCCATGCGGGAAGTGCCGCGGCAGTCCCCCGCGGTTGTGCAGGCGCAGATCCTCCAGCTGATGCCTTCAGGCGTGAGCGATCGCAAGGGATGGGCGGTCGATATCTCCGCGGCGTTCGCGGCGCAAAATCTGCCAGCGAGCACCCAGAACCTTTGTTCGGTGCTGGCCGTCACCGAACAGGAATCGGGCTTCCACGTGCATTCCGTCATTCCGGGGCTGCCGGCGATTGCGCGTCGCGCCATCGATCAGCAGGCGGCGGAGCGGCATGTACCGCGTTTCATGGTGGATGCAGCGTTGTGGCTGAAGTCGCCCGACGGACAGCGCTATCGCACGCGGCTGCAATCGGTGCGCACCGAGAGCCAGATGAGCGACATGTTCCAGGATTTCATCGGCGTGGTGCCCTTGGGCAAGCAGCTGTTCGGCGGATTCAATCCCGTGCATACGGGCGGCCCCATGCAGGTGAGCGTAAGCTTTGCCGAGGCGCATGATGACAATTACCCGTATCCGGTGCAGAAGTCGATTCGCCACGAGGTGTTCACCCGCCGCGGCGGCATGTATTTCGGCATCATGCATCTCTTGGGCTTTCCGGTGCACTACCCGCGGCCGATCTATCTTTTTGCCGATTACAACGCCGGCTGGTACGCCAGTCGCAATGCCGCGTTCCAGCATGCCGTCAGCCTGGTCACGGGCATTCCGTTGCAGTTGGATGGCGACCTGATCAGCTACCAGTCCAGCCAGCCGGGCCACACGGAGCTGGCGGTGCGAACGCTGGGCAAGCGCTTGAACCTGAGTGATCGCGCCATTCACGATGCGCTGGAGCGCAGCGAGCAGCGTGATTTTCGCGAAACGCGCGTGTACAAACGCGTATTCGCTCTGGCCGATCGCATGCAGCACAAGGCGCTGCCGCGCGTGATGCTACCGTACATCACGCTGCACAGCCCCAAGATCACCCACACCCTCACTACCGCGTGGTTCGCCAGGCGCGTCGACGGACGCTATGAACGCTGCATGGCGCGCGGGGCGGCGACCGACTAGAGCCGCTCGGTTCCGCTATATCTGCATCCGAGCCCCGCACGTTGGTCTGTTCGGCTTGGCTACGCTCATGTTCGGTTTGCTTGCCGACGTACCTGTCAAGCAAACCGTCCAAGGTAGTTCAAATCCGAGTAACCCCCAAGGCTGGGCAACCGGGTCAGGTTCACTTCCCTCACGAACAGTAAGTGAACCTGACCCCGTTCTTCACGCAGCCCGTGCCTCGCGCAACGCAGGATAGTCGGTGTACCCGTTCGCTGTTCCGCCGAAGAAGGTGTTCCGGTCGGCAGTGTTCATGGGGGCGCTGGCCTTCAGCCGGGCGAGGAAATCCGGGTTCGCGAGCACGAATTGACCGTAGGACTCCAGGTCGGCCAGTCCGGCGGCCACGTCGGCGCCAACCTGATCGCGTGGTCGGCCTGCCCGGTTGAGCATCAGGGTGCCTTTCCACAGCTTGCGGATTCCCCCCAGCAGAACTTCGTTGCCCTGGTGCGCGATGTGCAGATAGGCAAGACCCAGCTTGTCGAGCTCGCCGACCAGATGACGATAAAGATCCGGCCCTTCGGACCCTTCGTCGATGCCCCACATTGTCATGCCAGGTGACAGGCGTATCGCCGTGCGATCCGCACCGATTTCCGCGGCAATCGCGGAGGCGACATCGATGGCAAAGCGCGCGCGGTTCTCAACGCTGCCGCCGTATGCATCCGTGCGGGTGTTGGCGCTCGGCGCCAGGAACTGATGCACCAGATACGCATTCGCGCCGTGGATTTCGACGCCGTCCGCGCCCGCCTCGATCGCACGGCGCGCGGCGAAGCGGAAGTCCGCGACCGTTTGGCGAATTTCCTCGGTGGTCAGCGCGCGTGGTGCGGGGATCTCCTGCATGCCCTTGGCCGTGAACATCGACGCGCCCGGTGCGATCGCCGAAGGCGCGACGCCCTGCCGATGGTGAGGCGTATTGTCGGGATGCGACATGCGCCCGGCGTGCATGAGCTGGATGAAGACGTGGCCGCCCTGGCCATGCACGGCGTCCGTGATCTTTTTCCAGCCAGCCACATGAGCGTCGCTGTAGATGCCCGGCGTGGTGAGGTAGCCCTGGCCGTCATCCGAAGGTTGGGTGCCTTCGGTGACGATGAGGCCCAGACTGCCGCGCTGGGAGTAGTACTCGGCCGCCAGGTCGCCGGGTGTGCCATCAGGCATGGCGCGCGAGCGGGTCATGGGCGCCATGACCAGGCGGTTGGACAAGGTATAGCGCCCTACGCGGACGGGGTTGAACAATTGCGCGTTCATGGTGATGGCTCCTTGTGTCTCAGAGTGAAAAATCGACCACGGTCTTGCCGAGGTGGGATTGGGTTCGATTGCGCTCGATCGCGGCGGGCAGCTCATCGAAGCCGACGACTTCGTCTACCCTTGATTGCAGCCGATGTAGTGCGACCTGCTCCGCAATCGCTTCCAGCCGCGGCGCATCCGGTTTCATCATGAACCACAGCCCGCGGCGTCCTTGCGGCGTACTCGCGAGAATGGCCGGCGAGGCGGTGCTGACGACGGCGCCGGTTTTGCCGATTACTTGCCACGAGCGATTCAAGGCGTCACCACCGACATAATCGAGCACCAGATCGACGTTGCTCGCGACCTTTTCGAAAGCCTGGGTTTCGTAGTCGATGAACTGGTCTGCACCCAACTTGCGGACGTAGTCGGCGTGGCGGCCGCGGGCGGTGGCGAACACCGTTGCGCCAGCCTGGTGGGCGAACTGCACGGCGAAGCCACCGACTCCGCCCGCGGCCCCGTGGATCAGCACGCGTTGTCCGCGCCGGACCGGACCCGCGAAATAAAGGCTCTGCCACGCAGCGAGCGAAGCGACCGGCAGGGCTGCGGCAGCCACATCGTCCAGCTCATCGGAGACAAGGCACAGGTTGGCTTCGTTGACCGCGACCAGATCGGCATACGCTCCCAATCCGCCCAACGGGCCCATGACCCGATCGCCAACGCGGAGCCTGCGTGCGTTGCTCCCCACTGCCTCGACGACGCCGGCCAGTTCCACGCCGAGCACTGCGGGAAGCTCAAGAGGATAGGCGTCACGCACGTAGCCCTCGCGGACTTTCCAGTCCAGCCCATTGATGCCGGCCGCCTTGACGCGGACCAGGACCTGATCGGGACCGGTCGTGGGTGCAGGAATCGACGCGACCTTGGCTGCGTCGCAGCCGCCGTAAGCGACAAGTACCAGCGCGCGCATGTTGTTCATCGGGAAACGCCTCACGCTTGTTGTGTGCCACAACAATAGGTGGTTCCATAAACAAAACACAGACGCTAATATATGGACACAGTGTCTCAATACGGAAACACATGAACCTCAATGCGCTCGAGGATTTCAGACTGGTGGCATCCCACGGTGGCCTTGGGAAAGCCAGCCGCGCAAGCGGCCGGTCGAAGGCCACGCTGTCACGCCACATTGCGGACCTGGAAGATGCGCTGGGCGTCCGACTCGTCGAACGCGGTGCGAACCGGCTGATCCTGACCGAAGCCGGGCAACGGCTTTTCGACGGCACCGAGGGCCCGATGCGCGAGGTTGCGGAAGCCGTGACCGCGGTGCGTGAAGGCCTCGCGGCACCGCGAGGCCGCTTGCGCATCGCAGCGCCATTGCTGTTCTCGCAAACCGCATTCGGACGGCTTGCGGCAAGGTTCCTGGTGGCGTACCCGGAGGTTCAACTGGAGGTCGTGTCGGAGGACCGCGCCGTCGATCTCGTTGAAGAACATTTCGATGTGGCCATCCGTATCAACCCGCGCGAGGACAGCGCGCTCGTCGGCCGATGCTTCGCCACAGACAGGCTTGTCGTCGCTGCCGCGCCATCTATCAGGATGCCGAAGGCCGGCAAGGCCGGGAAAACCGTTCCCGTTCCTGCGGTCGTGCTGTCTTCGTACGGCAACGAACCTTGGCCGATCGACGGCAGCCGTCTCGTGATCGATCCGCAGCCTGCGCTGCGTGCCACGTCGCTGCTGGTTGTTCGTGATGCCGCGCTCGCTGGTGTCGGCGCGGCGTTGCTGCCGCAGTCCATCATCTGGCCGAGCCTGAAGAACGGTGAGTTGGTGCAGTGGGGGACAAAAGGCAAGCCTGTCGAGTTATGGGTCTTGCATACGTCACGCCGTTTGCCCAGCCCGAAGGTGCGGGCATTCGTGGACTTCGTGAGCGTCCAATACCCGGATGGCATATTTGAATTGCCAGGCTGAAAGTGCCGTCCGGCGGGCTCTCCATTGACTGCTATCGGACAGTTCGACCGAACGCGCGACAGGCAGGTTTTAGCCCGTTTGCGACAGCCGAAGCCGAGCCGCTTCAGCGTTCCGGCCGCTCTCGCTGCGCAGCCGCAATGGCGTGCGCCAGGTCGTGCTCGCGTTCGGTCGGTGCCTCCGCAAGTCCCGCGCGCGCGCCTTCCCTGTCGGCGGTGTTGCGGTTCTGGCTGAGCTTGTAGCGGCCGATCAAGGATTCGATGCGCAATTCGATGCCGATGATGTGGCGCATTTCCGCGTGCACGTAGTCCTTCGGGGCATCGCTCACATGCCAGCGGCGGGGACGCCCTGCTTCGTGATGCTCGGTCAGGCGATTCAGAAGTTGCAGGAGCCGCGCCTCGTCGTCGAACGTGGCCAGGACGCCACGCGCCTCGACGATCAGGTAATCCCACGTCGGCACCTGGCGTGGATCGTCGCGCTTGCCGGGGTACCACGACGGCGACACGTAGCCGTGCGGGCCCTGGAACACCACCAGTGCTTGCGCGCCGCCCTCGGGTGTCCGCCACTGCGGGTTGTAGCGCGCGAGGTGCCCGACCAGCGTGCCATTGGGACCGCGCTCGGCGTCGACCTCGAACGGGAGGTACGAGGTTGCAAAACCGTCTTCCGGCCGCGTTACCAGCATGCCGAACGCGAGCTCGCCGATGGCGGCGTGGAGGACATCGATGCGGTCCTCGCGGAATGCCGGACTTGGATAGGTCATGGGCGTAGTCGGCTGCGCAACAGGGGAGTGCCGTCAGTGCCGCGGCGGTGGCGCCCCGATGAGCGGCCCTTCGTGCTGCCGGTCCCATGCGCGCAGTTCCTCGCGCAATCCTGCAACCCGCTGCCGGCCGAGCGCATTGCGGTCCTCGTCCAGCAACTCGCCGCCCAGCAGTTCGGCGATCCGCTGCGCCGCCGGCAGCATGGCTTCCCAGGCGTCCAGTGCGGCGAGCGGTCCCGGCAAGGTGATGAAGAACGTCACGCCCGGGGTGGTCAATTCGCCGATCCGCACCATGTTGAAGTAGCCTGGCTTGATCATGTTGGCCATGCTGAACACCGGCCCGGCATCGGGCCGGCCATCGACCAGGCGATGGAAGATGTGCATCGCGCCGAACCGGAGTCCGGCCTTCTCCGCGGCCACCACGATGTCGCTGCCCCGGAACACATCGCCTTCTTGCGCGACGACGAACAACGTGACGATGCGGTCCACGGGAAACTCGTGGGGCCGCTGCCCCGCCGAGGGCTCGGGAGGCGTCGGCGGCGCGGGCGCGCCGCGGCGGCCGGCCGTGACGGCCGCGCCCAGGCGATCCAGCTCGCGTTGCAGCGCCACATCGAGTTCGCCTTGCTGCGGAGAGGGGCTCCCGGCATCGCCCGGATGCCCTTCATGCGCTTCGCCGAGCACCGGTTCCACGCGCTGCTCGCCCGCCTTGCGGAGCATGACGCGCCGCCCCTGCCCCGGGCGCCGCGGACGCCCGAAGAAATAAATGCCGACCAGGATCACGATGCCGATCGCGGCAATGATGATGCGCAGGGTCGTGGCGGAAACCGGATCCATGGGGCGGACTCTAGCAGTTAACTCGGCAGCCAAAAACCACGACTGCGCGCGTGGTCACCAAGGGGCGCGCCGAGCGCGTCGTAGGTTGGTGCTGAGCGCAGCGAAGCCCAACGCTTTTCGATGCATTCAATGCCGTTGGGCTTCTCCCGGAACAAGTTCCGGGTTCAACCCAACCTACGAAGTCGGCAGCCAAAACCGTGGCTGCTCGCGTGGACAAAAGGGGCGCGCCAACGGCTCTTGTAGGTTGGTGCTGACCCCGGACCTGATCCGGGGGAAGCCCAACGATCTACGCGGCAACCCCCGCCAGCTTTGCGGCTTCCTCCAGATCCACCTGCACCAGCCGCGACACGCCCGGCTCGCGCATGGTCACGCCGCACAACTGGTAGGCCATTTCCATGGTCGACTTGTTGTGGGTGACGACCATGAACTGCACCCTCTCGGACATGTCGCGCACGAGTTGGCTGAAACGGCCGATATTGCCTTCGTCGAGCGGCGCGTCCACCTCGTCGAGCAGGCAAAACGGCGCGGGGTTCAAATTGAAGATCGCCATCACCAGCGCCACCGCGGTCATCGCCTTTTCGCCGCCCGACAGCAGCGAGATGTGGCTGTTCCGCTTGCCGGGCGGGCGCGCCATCATGGTGACGCCGGCGTCCAGCAAGTCCTCGCCGGTCAGTTCCAGATATGCGTGGCCGCCACCGAACAGTTTCGGGAAAAGGTTCTGGAAGCCGGCATTGACGCGGTCGAAGGTATCCTTGAAGCGCTCGCGGGTTTCGCGGTCGATCTTGCGGATCGCATTTTCCAGCGTGTCCAGCGCGGTAGTGAGGTCGGTCGTCTGCGCGTCGAGGTATTCCTTGCGCTGCGCGGCTTCGGCGTGTTCGGTGATCGCGGCGAGATTGACCGGCTCCAGCCGCGCGATGCGCGCGTCGAGATCGACGATCTTTTGCTGCCAGCCCTCCGGGTCCATTTCGCTGGAAAGGGCGTCGAGCAACGGCTCGATTTCGAGACCCGCGGCGTGGATTGCCTCGGCGAGCTGGTCGGCGTGCAAGCGTTGGCCTTGTTCCGCCAGGCGCAACTGTTCGAGCGCATCGCGCTCGCCGGCCATGGCCTGTTCGGCAGCATGCCGGGCCTGCTCGTGTTCGCGCAGCGTGTTCGCGGCATCCTCCACCACGCGCCGCGCGTCGACCAGCTTCTTGTCGACCATGAGCCGTTGTTCCAGGCAGACCTGGCGTTCCTGTTCCAGCGCGGCGATCGGATCGCCACCTTCGGCAAGGCGCTGGTCCAGTTCGGCACGATGCTTCGCAAGCTGCTCGTGCTGGGCACGCATCCGCGCCAGGGATTGTTCGAGGGCTGACAGCGTGACGCGCCGGGACTCCAGCGCGATCGCATGGCGATGGGCTGCATCGGAAGCTTCCTGCGCGTCGGCGCGCGTGGCTTCGCGGCGCTCCAGCAACTGCCGACGCTCGGATTCGAGCGCGACCCGCGCCTGCTCGTGCTCGCCCATGTTGGCGACAGCGGTTTGCATGCGCCCGCGCGCCGCCTGCAGCAACTGCTCGTTTTCTGCCAGCGCCTTTTCGACATCCGCGTGTTCCGTGTCGATGGCCTCGAGGCGCGCGCGTGCGCTGTCGATGCGGCCCTGGCGGCTCTGCATTTCGCCGGCGAGCTCCGACAGACGCCTGTGCGCGTTGTACACATCTCGCTGGGCGTCGTCGCGCGCCTGCTCGGCGGCGCGGCGCTGGTCGCGGACTTCGGCCTGGCGATCCTGAAGTTCAGCGATGCGTTTATCCGTTGCCGCGAGCTCCGCGGTGGCTTCCTGCAATTCGCGCTCACGCGCCAACACGCCGACCTGCCCGCCCTCGGCGCGCCGGACGCGGGCAAAGCCCGGGCCGAGCCACACCCCGTCGCGGGTGATGACGGTGTCCGTGGGCGCAAGGGTCGAGGCGGTTGCGCGCGCATCCTCGAGCGATCCGGCGATGCGCACCTTTGCCAGCAAGGCGCGGGCCGCGGCCGGACCGTCCACCTCGGCGGCCAGCGTTCCGGCCACATCCAGATCCAGCGTCCCGTTGCTGCCGACCAACGTGATGTCGGTCTTCGCGATGTCGGCAAGATCGCTCGCATGGGACGCGGGATCATCAACCAGCACGGCTTCCAGCATGCCGGCCAGCACGGTTTCCACCGCGCGGTCCCAGCCGTCGTTGACCTTCAGCCGCGCGCCCAGGCGTTCGCCGTCGGCCAAGCCGACTTTTTCCAGCCATTCGCGCGCGGCATCGCGGTCGCGACCGAGCGCGGCGCGCTGCAGGGCTTCCAGCGAGGCAATCCGTCCGCGTAGCGCCTGCTTTTGCGCGTTGGCCTCGGCCAGCCAGGTTTGGGCCTGGCGTTCCTCGCCCAGCAGGCGCTCGGCGTCGGCTTTGTGCGCATCCAGGTTCTGCGAGTGCGTTTCCACCTGGGTCTTCGATGACGCATGTTCATCGGCAAGGCCCGCGGTGCCGGCCGTCAGCGCGTCCAGATCGTAATTCTTGCGTTCGTTGCGCAACGTCTCGCGCCGGCGCGACAGGTCCAGCGCCTGCCTGTCGAGATGGTCGATGTGGGTGCGCTCGACTTCGGCTTCGCGCGACGTGGAAGCGGTTTGGCCGCTGTGGGTCTCCCAGTGCTGCTGCCACGCCGCGTGCGCGGCTTCGGCCTCGTTCAACGACTGCGCGGCTTGCACCTCGGCCTCGCGCAAACGCCCGGTTTCCGGTTCGGCCTCGGTCACGGCCGTTTTCAGTTCATCGTGTTGGGTGCTGTCGGCCTTGATGTGATCGGCCAGCTCCGTCCACGCACGCTCGGATTCCTCGCGATCGTGCTGCAGGCGTTCCAGCATTTCGCGATGGTGACGAATCTGCTGCTCGACCCGCGCGAGTTCCGCGCCGACCTGATACACCTCGGCCTGCACGGCGTTCATGGCTTCGGTGTGCTGCTGGTGCGCTTCCCGGCCGGTTTCGATTTCGGCTTCGAGATGGCGCTGCGCGGCGAGCTTGCCTTCCAGCGCGGTTTCCGCCTCGCGCAGCGCCTGCCGATGGGTTTCGAGCTGCGCCTTCACCGAGCGGTAGTTCAACGCGCGCAACTCGGCTTCGCGCAAGGACCGTTCATCTTTCAGCTTCTTCCAGCGCTCGGCCGCACGCGCCTGGCGGTTCAAATGGTCGAGCTGCTTTTCGACTTCCTCGCGCACGTCCTTGACGCGGTCGAGGTTCTCACGCGTGGCCTTGATGCGGCTTTCGGTTTCCTTGCGCCGCTCCTTGTAGCGCGACACGCCGGCGGCCTCTTCCAGGTGGATGCGCAACTGCTCGGGTCGCGACTCCACGATGTCGGAAATCACGCCCTGTTCGATGATCGAGTAACTGCGCGCGCCAAGCCCGGTGCCGAGGAACAGGTCGGTGATGTCGCGACGGCGGCAGCGCACGCCATTCAAGTAATAATCGGATTGCGCATCGCGGCTCACGCTGCGCTTCACCGAGATCTCGTTGAAGCCGGCGTATTCGCCCCCGAGGGTGCCATCGGCATTGTCGAAGATCAGTTCGACCGTGGCCTGTCCGACCGGCTTGCGCCCCGACGACCCCGAGAAGATCACGTCGGTGATGGCCTCGCCGCGCAGGCGGCTGGCCGCGCTTTCGCCCATCACCCAACGGATCGCGTCGATGATGTTGGACTTGCCGCAGCCGTTGGGGCCGCAGATGCCGGTGAGGTTGGTCGGGAGATGCAGAATGGTCGGATCGACGAACGACTTGAATCCGGCCAGCTTGATGGTCGACAGGCGCATGGGTCAGGGATTGGGCGAGGCGGCAACGAAGAGTCCGTCGCGCAGGGCGCCGGGCGAATGCGCCACTGTGCCAAGGGCGGCGGCTGGAAGCAACGAAAAATTCTGCAGGGTCTTTCCAATCAACAGCTTGAGAGACAATCCTTGCAAGCCCTCCGCTCCAAGGGGAAGGGGCAGAGCTCCACAAGCCCTCCCCTTCAAGGGGAGGGTGGGTGGGCATGGGTTGCTTGAAGCGTAGAAACACACCATCCCCATCGCGACCCCGGGCGTCCTGCCCTAAAAGCCCGGTCTGCACCTTCCTGTGCAGCCGTTCGCCGGCCCGCGGCAGTGCCGCGCGAAAGCCGGCTCACCCTTGAAGGAGAAGGGGTAGAGCTCCACAAGCCCTCCCCTTCAACGGGAGGGTTGGGTGGGGATGGGTTCCTTGACGCGTAGAAACACCCATCCCCATCCCGACCCCGGGCGTGCTGCCCTAAATGCCCGGTCTGCACCTCCCTGTGCAGCCGTTCGCCGGCGCGCGGCAGTGCCGCGCGAAAGCCGGCTCACCCTTGAAGGGGAAGGGGCAAAGTATGCGACCTTCGGCGCCCGTGACTGGTGCTCACGCCTCCCCGGATGGCCGCGCCTCGATGGCGAGCGCATGGATGCCGTGGCCCATCAGCTCGGCCAGCGCGTCGTACACCATCCGGTGCTGCTGCACCCGCGATTTGCCGGCGAACGCCGGGCTCGCGATGCGCACCCGGAAATGCCCGCTGCCCTCCCCCGCGTGCCCAATGTGCAAATGGCCTTCGTCAATGACCTCGAGCGCACTCGGCGCGAACACCTGTTGCAACCGTGCGCCGATTTCGTCGACGGATGCTGCGCTCACGGCAAGGTCTGGCGGAACGGACGTACCGTGACCTCGCGATACACCCCGGCCACCCGATACGGATCGGCGTCCGCCCATTTGCGGGCGGCTTCCAGGTCATCGAACTCGGCGATGATCAGGCTGCCCGAAAAACCCGCGGGTCCTGGGTCTTCGGCATCGATCGCTGGGAACGGCCCGGCCAGCAGCAGGCGGCCCTCCTCCAGCAACTTCTGCAAGCGCGCGACGTGCGCCGGCCGAGCGCCCTTGCGCTTGTCCAGGGAATTGGGGATGTCGATGCCGGTAATTGCGTACCACATGCTACGGACTCCAATGAACGATTTGAGACTTTTTGCGCCAGGAAATCCGCCGAAACAAATCATCTACAGCAATTGTCGCGACGCAGGAGTAATTGTAGGAGCGGCCCATGGCCGCGACGCAACTTCGCGAGCGACGTTCGCGGGCATGGCCCGCTCCTACGATGATTCTGGCCGCATATAAGGGAACAACAATACGTCACGGATCGACGCCGAATCGGTCAGCAGCATCACCAGCCGGTCGATGCCGACGCCCAGGCCCCCGGTCGGCGGCAACCCGACTTCCAGCGCGCGGATGTAGTCGGCATCGAAGTGCATGGCCTCGTCGTCGCCGTGCGCGAGCGCCTCGACCTGCGCCCGAAAGCGTGCTGCCTGGTCTTCGGGATCGTTCAATTCCGAAAAGCCATTGGCCAGTTCCTTTCCGCCGATGAACAGTTCGAAACGGTCGGTGACTTCGGGGTCGGCGTCGTTGGCCCGCGCCAGCGGCGAAACTTCGGTCGGGTACAGCGTAATGAAAGTCGGTTGCACCAGGGTGTGCTCGACCGTCTTCTCGAAGATCTCCAGCAGCAGCTTGCCCCAGCCGTAGCCATCCTTCACCGGCACCTTCAGCCGCGCGCAATGCGCGCGCAGCGCAACGACGTCGCGCAATTCGTGCTCACCGATCTCCGGGTTGTGTTCGCGCACCGCGTCAGCCAGCGACCAGCGGCGGAACGGCTTGCCGACATCGATCTCGCGGCCTTCCCATTTCAGGTCAGTGGTGCCCAGCACGGCCTGCGCGGTTTCACGGATCATGGCTTCGGTCAGGTCCATGACTTCGGTGTAGCTCGCGTAGGCCTGGTACAACTCCAGCATCGTGAATTCGGGGTTGTGCCGCGTGGACACGCCCTCGTTGCGGAAATTGCGGTTGATCTCGTACACGCGCTCGAAGCCACCGACCACCAGGCGCTTCAAGTACAACTCGGGCGCGACGCGCAAATACAGATCGATGTCCAGCGCGTTGTGATGCGTGACGAACGGCCGCGCGGTGGCGCCACCCGGAATCACGTGCATCATCGGAGTCTCGACTTCCATGAAACGGCGCGGGTCGGCCTCGAGCCAGTGGCGGATGAAGCCGATGATCGCAGAGCGCTTCCGGAACGTTTCGCGCACCTCCGGCGTCACGATCAGATCGACGTAGCGCTGGCGATAGCGCTGTTCGACGTCGGCGAGCCCGTGCCACTTGTCCGGCAGCGGACGCAAGGATTTCGTCAGCAGCCGCAGCGCATCGATCTTCACCGACAATTCGCAGGTCCGGGTCCGCATCAACGTGCCTTCGGCGCCCACAATGTCGCCGACATCCCAGCCCTTGAACGCATCGTAGCTGTCGCCGAGCGCATCCTTCTGCAGGAACAACTGGATCGAACCGGTCGTGTCCTGCAACCGCGCGAAACTGGCCTTGCCCATCACGCGCTTGCCGAGCAAGCGGCCAGCCACGCTGACGCGCCGCGGCTGGGCGGTCATTGCTTCGGCGTCCACGCCATCCGTCTCGTGCTGCAAATCACCAGCGAATGCACCCGGACGAAAATCGTTCGGGAACGCGATGCCCTGCCCGCGCAACGCACGCAGCTTTTCGCGGCGCTCGGCGATGAGCTTGTTTTCGTCCACGGCAGGCACTGTGGTTTGGTCTTTGGCTTCTGACATTTCCAGGTTTTCCTAGGCGTCGGCCCGCTTCGCGCCAGCTTCGAGTCCCATCTTCAGACTGGCTTCGATGAATTCATCGAGGTCGCCATCCAGCACGCGCTGGGTGTCGGT
>JBOHYO010000390.1:0-6683 GCA_050737935.1 Rhodanobacteraceae bacterium | reverse complement strand
GGTGCTCGGCATCGCCGAGTCGAGCCAGCGCGTGCTGGTGCTGGGCGCCGGCGCCGCGCTGCGGATCAGCGCCGCCATGCTGCGCCGCGAGCTGCAGCGCGACCGCGCGCTGCGGCGCCTGCTCAATCGCTACGTCCATGTGCTGATGATGCAGTTCGTACAGAACGCCACCTGCGTTGCTTCGCACAAGATCGAGCAGCGCCTCGCGCGGCTATTGCTGATGTCGCAGGACCGGGTCAACCGCGAAGCCCTGGACATCACCCAGGCATCCCTCGCCGAGATGCTGGGCGTGCGGCGGGTGGGCGTCACCGAGGCAGCGGGCGCCCTGCAGCGAATGGGATACATCCGCTATTCCCGCGGGCGCGTCGCCGTGACCGACCGTCCGGGTCTGGAACGCGCCGCCTGCGGCTGCTACCGCGCCGTCTGCGCCAGCCATCAGCGCTGGCTCGGCTGAAGCCCGCGCCGCTGCTCCCGCCGTTCGTTTTCCTGCCATCGCTGGACGCACGATCTGCCGCGTCAGATGCGCGTGCGTAGATCCGACCGCGTGGCCAATACCCATGCGCCGGCACTCCACGCTCCTGTTTGGAAATATGTCCGTCCATACGTCCATCATGCGACGCGCGCGGAAGATACTTGCCGACATCGCCACTGCCAGTCGAAATCGTTCCCTATCGCATGTCGATCGGGCTCGACTTGGCACGTCCGTTTCACATTCCCTTGACAAAGCCGTAGCACAGTAGCCTGCACAATGTGCGGACCCGTACATACAACGGGGTAGCGGCATGCGAATCTGCCGCTCGACGCTTGGAGATACCGGGAGATATCGATGGACGCGATTCCCTCCAACTTGTGCACCCTGGTCGAGCAACTGGAAGATGCGCGGCAGTTCCACGATGGTGCTGCCCGTCGATCGGCCAGCTTCCAGCGCGACTGCCACAGCGAGCGTTCGCGCGCATATGCCACGATGCTCTCCGAGATCCGGGATTGGGAATCGCGCAGGCGCCAAAGCGTCTTGAAGCCGCGGGATTTCCTTGACACCGGCGACTCAGGCCGCGCACTCCTCGACGACAGCTACGCCGCACTGCTCGAGCGGGTCTACCGCATCCATAGCTCGGTCGCGCCCACACGGCGAACGATCGGGGCAAGCGCGGCCGGCGCTGTCATCGGCGGATCTGCCGTGGATGGACGCTGGCACGCAGGGGAAAGCATGGCCTGTTGAATTCTGGAATTGGCGAAGCGCTGGATCGGATTGGCAAAGGAGAAGCAGCCGTGGGCGTCGACAAGGAGCGTAGTCCGCAAAGGAGTCGCAGAAGGTCGCATGTCGGGTTCGGCCTGGGTGGCCGCCCGCGCGACGTGAACCATGAAAACGTACTCGACCTGATCACCGTAATCGAGGACGAGCATCGTTTCCATGCGGCGGCCGCCGTGATGGCCAGGGACCCTGGCGAGCGCGAGCGTTGTCGCGCGATGGCACACGATGCCGCCGCGCTGCTCGCGAACGTCAGGCACGGGCTTGCGCACATCACGCACAGGCATCTTTCACGACGCGAACGCGACCGCCAGATGGAGCAATACGCATACCGCCTCATGGTCCGGACACAACAGCCCCGCCGCCGCGTGCTGTCGTCGACCGCCCACCTCCAGGGAGCCGAACAATGAATTCCAATGAATGCGCGATCGTGCAAAGGCTGATCGCCGACCTCGACAACACGCGCCTGCTCCATGTGACCCTGGCGCCCTTGTTGATCCGCCCGCACCTGAAGTTCCTGGTCGAACGCATGGCCGAGGTGCATGCCACGATCGCCGATGACCTGGTCTCGCAGATGGACCCGACAGGCGCGGCGGGCCCGCATCGGGGCGCACGCAGGATGGCCAGGGTCCGCGCGCGGATCGAGCGCTGGATCGCGATCACGAACCTCGATATCGAATTGGGCTGCCTGAAGTGCATCGCTCGCCACGAAACCCGCGTCACGCAAAGGCTGCGGCATGCAATGGACAACGTCAGGGCCCTCCACCCAAACCTCCACCGCGAGGTGGGCCAGCTCGAGCGCACGCTCTTCCGGATCGACTCGCTGATGCGCGAAATGGAGATGCCTTCCCTGCCAGCGGTGATGCCGCGCCGCAGCGACGTCATCCCGCTGCCCAGCCCTGGGAGGTCCAGGTCATGAGCAACGACCCGACCAAGGGTCGATGGAAGCGGTAAGGGCAAGCTCGAGGCCCGCTGGGGCGAACCCACGGACGATGGCTTGAAGGTCGCGGATGGCCAAACCGAGTACCTGGTCGGCAGATTGCAGGAACGCTGCGGCATCGCCCGCGACGAAGCGAAGAAAACGGACCAGGGAATTCGAATCCTGATCGACCACGGTTGCCGGAGGCTCCACGTTTCTCCCGTGTTTTCCACGGCGCAAGGAGGCGCCGGAGCGCCGGCCCAGCGCATGTTCCCTTCGACGCTGGCCGGCAGTGGGGTCCCGGGATCCCGAACCACTTCGAGCTGTTTCCACGGAAGGACAGTTCGAAGACCATTCATTTTCACGGGCGCTGGTTCGAAGGTCATTCATCGCGCACGGTCACAATGGATCATCGGATGATCACCCGGCAAGACCCTTCGCGACACGAACCGAAACGTTTTCCTCCGCGTCGTCAGCGTGACCCGTCGAACGACAACGAAACCCCCGCCGCCGGGATCCGAAACGCAAGGGCCATCGCGGGACAAGCGAGGCACGGAACGCAAGCGTTGAACCACGACCACCACAGACAAGGAGTCAAATCATGAAAACCCGAATTGCAGCCGCCGTCGCATCCCTGCTCGTCGCTTCGATGGGCACCGCTGCGTATGCACAGGGCGCGCAGCAGACGACACCACAAACGACGCCGCCGACGTCTTCGCCCTACACGAGCAACAGCATGCAGTCCAACCAGCCGATGAACAACATGTCGAGCGGTCGGGTTGCGCGGCAGGTCAAGCAGGAGCTGACCTCGCATGGCGTGACGGCAACCAACGTCAATGTGTCTTTCAGCAGTGGCACCGCAACGCTCAGCGGGACGGTGGCCACCCGGGCCGACATCAACAAGGCGAAATCCGCCGCGATGCGTGTGCGGGGCGTCAAGCACGTGGACACCTCCAACCTGCAGGCACGCGCGGGCCAGATGCAGCACTGATTGGAGTCACTTCGCGCCGGGTCGATGAGGATACGGCCGGCGCGAATGCGTTTGATCGGTTTTCGCTCCGCGCGACGCAGGATGCGTCGCGAACGGCGGTTCGGCACGCGTCAGGAACAAGCGCGCCGAGGCCGCCGGACGAATCGGCCTGGTCTCCCTGTGGCGCCGATTCGATTGGTTCCGGACACGCCAAGGATGGCTTGTCCGGAGTTTTTTTACGCTGTCGTGAACTCACGCATTGGAAGCACCACCAATCCGCTTGCCGGATCTCACCCTGAAAGGAAAGGAGTACCACCATGCTCTATTACGCGGTCGTGTTCCTGATCATCGCGCTGATCGCCGGGTTCTTCGGATTTTTCGGTGTCGCCGGCCTCGCCGCCACCATCGCCAAGATCCTGTTCGTCGTCTTCATCATCCTCTTCATCCTGTCGCTGATCTTCGGGCGCGGGCGGCGACGAATCTGAGCCAGTAGCAAGTCGTATGGCACGCCGGCGGCGCACGCCGTCGGCGTGGCCTCTTGGCTGCTTGCGGCGGGATCAGCCGCGGCTTGGGGCGAGGCAGCGCCTCAGCAATTGCAGCGCGTGCCGCTCGAGCTTGCGTGAATGCGCGATGTCTGCCTCGGGAACGAGGCGATGCAAGCTGCCGTCGCGCCATGACCCGAAGACATCGGGACAAATGTAGGCCTTTCGGCATACGGCTGGGGTATTGCCGAGCCGCGAGGCTACATCCTTGACGATGTCGGCGATGGCCGAGCGATGCGCGCGCTCGCCGCCTTTTCCCGGCAATGCGGTCCGCGCCAGCAGCGCGATCGCAGTCAGCGTCCCAACCCAGGTGCGAAAATCCTTGGCGCTGAATCCATCGCCCATGCGATCGTGGATGTATTCATTGACCTGCGTCGAGTCGACCGGGTGCCGCTCGCCCTCGTCGTCGACGTATTGGAACAGCGCCTGGCCCGGCAGCCGCTGGCAAGTGCGCACCAGACGCGCAAGCCGCCGGTCGTCCAGGATCACCTCCCGGACCTGACCGCTCTTGCCACGGAAGTGAAAACGCGCGCGCCCGCTCCGCAGGAACGCGACGTGGCGCGAGCGGAGCGTGGTCAGGCCATACGAATGATTGCTGCTGGCGTATTCATCGTTGCCGATGCGGATGCGCGTTTCGAGCAACAGGCTGACGACCACCGCGAGCACCTTTTCCCGCGGGAGTCCCTCCCGCGCCAGGTCGCTCCGCAGGCGGCGGCGCAACGCCGGCAGCGCGCGACCGAAGCGCAGCAACCGCCGGTACTTCTCGGTGTCGCGGTATACCCGCCACTGCGGGTGGTAGCGGTATTGCTTGCGACCGCGCGCGTCGCGACCGGTCGCCTGCAGATGGCCGGAAGGGTCTAGGCAAATCCAGACGTCACGGTAGGCCGGCGGAATCGCCAACGCGCGGATCCGCGACAACGTCTTGCGTTCGCGAATCAGCCGCCCGCCAGGATCATGGTAGGCGAACCCGGGACCCGCCCGCCGCCGCGATATTCCCGGTTCGATGTCGCTGGAATAGCGCAGCTCCTGCGTGCCGGGTCCGGACGTCACCCGTCTCGCCGACCGTCGGTTGCCGCTGCGTTTGCGTGCGCCCAAGCCACATCATCCTCGCGGCGGGGACTTCCCGCCGAAGATTCCAGGGGAATGGCGGTGCAGGCCGCCTGAAAGTCGGCCGGCACCGCCAGTTGCTCATGCAGCGGCGCGGGGGCTTCTCTGCTTCATGAGCTCCTGCTTGCGCGCCTCCATTTTCTCGCCGAGCGCCTGCAGTTCGTCCTTGGATATCAACTTCCTGGCGCGCGGAAACATCTCGCCCTCTTCCTCCTTGACGTGATGCTCGACGAGCTCCTTGAGAACCTTGGCGCGACCGCTGAACTGCTCGGAGCCGGCCGGCGTCTTGTTCAAGTCGGGCAACACCAGTTCCCCAACTGCGCGGTGCTCTTCGCGGGCCTCAAAGAACATCTTCGCGTCGTCGCCCTTCTCCCCGGCCTGCCTGAACGCCGGATAGAAGATTTCGTTTTCGATCTGGGTGTGGACCTCGAGTTCCTCGGTGATCTTCGAGAGCAGCTCGGCGCGCTTCTTTTCTGCGCGCGGGGTCGTTTCGGCGAGACTCTTGAGGAGTTCTTTCACCTTGTCGTGGTCTTCCTTCAGCAACTTGATCGCGTCCATGTGCACGTTCCTCCTTGTGTGCAATCCCTAGTTGGCAGGAATTCCGGTTAATCCGGAATGAATGCGCGGTTTCCGCTCCGCCGCTTGCGGCACTTTCGGTGCGACGCCGCGACAGGCACGTGGACATGCCGGCTTGTTCCATAAAAAAAGCGCGACCGCGGATCGGGTCGCGCAACCGTGATGCACCGAAAATTCAATCTGCCTTGTGGATGGTGAAGCCTGACAACGCCGCACCGATGTCCCAGCCCTCGCCGTTGCCGCTCAGCGCCAACGAAACACGGCCCTTGGTCATCGCCGCCACGTGCCCGGAGTTCACGACGCCTGCGTGCGCGCTGGCGGTGGCATAGGTACCCAGGATCTGGTTGATGTCGGTGACGTGGCTGAACTCGCCATGGCCATCGGTGAGCTTGTATTTCCCGACTGTCAGGCCGCCGCCCTTGGCGTCGAGCTTGACCTTCATCGACTGCCCGTTGTCGCAGGTCACCGTGCCGGAGCCGCTGGACGTCTTGTAGATCACCGACCAGCCGGCCAGGTTGAACGTCATCTGGCACTTGATGTCATTGGCGTTGGCCGCCGCGGCACCGGTTGCAACGAGCAAACCGAGTGCCGACAGGACCAATGCGAATCCCAATCGCTTGCTTTTCACAGTACTCCTCCTTGATCTGGTTCCATGACCGCTCCCGGTCCGACTGTGATGCTAAGCACAGGGGTGTGTTGGCCGTGTGAAGCACCGGCGTCATGCTTTGGACATCCGCAGTCGCGCGGGTCCGTCGCGGCGACCGGTGGGCCGGCCCGGATCAGCCAAGGCGACCGACGAACTGGCGCACCAAGCCCCAAGCGGGACCGGTTGCCATTCGCGCGCCGGCCTTGACCATGCCGCTGCCGATGCGCATCTGCGCGAGCACGAAACCGATGCCCGCGGCGCCCGCCAGGATCGGCCACGGACGTGCCTCGTACGCAGCCACGATGTCTTCCACGGACCCGTGGAGTTCGCGGCGTGCCCGTTCGCATTCCCGCAGCGCCCGGTGGCGCGCGCGCAATGCATGGAAGTACTTGTTCACCGGCTTTCCTTCCTCTCTGACGCTGCGTCCGGTGGCGCGCCCCGCACCGCCTCGCGCGTGCCTGCGATGCGACCCAGGTCGTGGAGGAGCGTGCGGCCGAGCATGCGCAATTCGGCCCGCGCCTGGGGAAACGTCACCTGCCGGATCGCATACTTGATCGCCGACCAGACACCGACGATGAGGATCGCGTGGATCACCACCAGCAAGCCGAGTGCCAGGCCCGGCGAATGCGTTCCGCGCATGAGCGCCCAGCCGATCAATGCGACCAGGCATACCC
>JBOHYO010000389.1:0-1693 GCA_050737935.1 Rhodanobacteraceae bacterium | reverse complement strand
GTGTAAAGGCCGTGGCCTTCGATGAGGTAGGCATACAGCGGCTTGGACTCGTCCAGCCAGGCTGCAACGTTTTGTTCGATGTCGGCCATGTCCTGCGAGTTGGGAAAAACCGGCACGTCGAGGCGGGCCTCGTGGCTGGTGTAACCGGTCAGCGCCTTCTGCAGTTCCCAGCCTTGGAGTTCGATTGCGCCGTCCTTCGCGAACAGCCGCGACGCAACGGTCTGGTTGCGCGAATGCGTGTGCACGACCGCGCCGGTATCGGGGCGGCGCCGGTAGATCTGCAGGTGCAGGCCGGTCTCCGCGGAGGGATGGCCGCCCGAGCTGACGGGCAGTCCATCGAGGCCGACGGCGATCACGTCCTCCGGCGACAGCGCGCCCTTGTCGCGTCCGGAAACCGTGACGGCGATGGTGTTCTCGTCGATCCTCATCGAGAAGTTGCCGCTGGTCGCCGGCGTGCATCCGCGCGCCGCGAGTTCGCTGCCGGTGCGCGCAATTTCCTCGCCGCAGGCGCGCAGGCGGTCGGCGAGTTGTTCTGGTGGGAGCGACATGCGGGGCGGGAATGACAGGCGAGAGCCTGAATGTAGCATGCGACCGTGAGAGAAAAACCTGCGGCTGGCCGCGCGCAGGCGTACCATGCGCGGAGTGCCCGTCGACCGTTGCTTACCAGAGGAGTATCGACATGATCGAAGAGAGCCCTTCCAGCCGTCGCCGTTTCCTGAAGTTGGCGGGCGGCGCGACCGCCGCCGCGATGTTCCTCGGCGCGTTGCCGCGTCGGGTGTGGGCGGCACTTCCGCACTTGACGCAGGCGAACAATGCATCCGCGAAGGCGCTGCACTATGTGGACGACGACACCAAGGCGCCGCCGCCGCACAAGCCGGGCCAGCAATGCGCTTTGTGCATGCACTACCAAGGCAAGGCGGGCGAGGCTTGGGGGCCGTGCGCGATCTTCCCCGGCTTCGATGTCAACGCGAAGGGTTGGTGCGCCGGTTTCCAGGCCAAGAGCTGACGGATCGCGCCGGAGGTTTGCGACCGTCGGCACGCGCGAGCGGTCGGCGGTCGCAAGGCGCGCGCAACAAGTCGAACGGAAGGGAGTCGGGCAGCGCGCTTGAAAAGTTGCTGCCCGGATACGGCAAGCGGAGGAGCTGACTACGCTTGCCGTACCGGGCAACGGTCCGGGGTCCACTGCCAATGGGGAAATCCCTCGGAAGCGGCATCATAGCGCGGGCATCGTCAGTGGCCAAGGTTGACAAGGCCGATTTCGCAACGAAATTTTATTGCTCGTAAAATCAATTACCTAGAACGTTAATGTTTTGTTGTTTCTAGAGTTATCCACAATACGTCCGCGTATGCATGGCGGGGCAGGGCTGGCGAGAAATCTGGCCATGCAGGGCCGTTCCGCCCCTGTCGCACAACAAAACATTGGCCTGCGTCATGGTCGATTCGCTGAAGCGGCCACCAGGCACGATCGGCCGGCGCTTTGAAGAGTCCGCACAAGAGGCAACCCCGGCAGAAACGCAGGGGAGGCGATCGATGTGATCGACGGTAATCAGCGATGGGCCCATTCGGTTGCCGCGCTCAATCAGCGTTTCGCCAGTCGGCTGTGGCGATAGCCGTAGCCGAAGTAAATCGCGAAGCCGAACAGCGTCCACAGCCCCATCAGCGTCCAGTTGTACCAGTTTTCCCAGTACAGCAG
>JBOHYO010000388.1:0-5656 GCA_050737935.1 Rhodanobacteraceae bacterium | reverse complement strand
CAGGAAGACCAGGGCGAAGTCGTCGCGAGCATCCAGTTGCCGCCCGGGGCGACCACGGGACGCACCCGCGCGGTGATGGAACAGGTCGAGCAGATCGTGGGAAAAGATCCCGCCGTCGCCAATGCGTTCACCATCGGCGGCTTCAGCTTCTCGGGCCACGGCGAAAACGTCGGCATGGCGTTCATCCACTTGAAGGATTGGGGGGACCGTTCGCGCACCGCGGACGAGATCATCAACGATTTCAACAAGCAGTTCGCGAAGATCCGCGATGCCCAGGTGTACGCGATGAATCAGGCGGTAATCCGCGGCCTCGGTCGTTTCGCCGGCTTCGACTTCGAACTGGAGGACCGCGGCGGCATGGGCCACCAGGCGCTGGTGGACGCCAAGAACAAGTTGATTGCCGAAGCCGCCAAGGACAAGCGGCTCGCGAACGTCCACGTCAACGGCCAGCCGGATTCACCGACCGTGAAGATGCAGGTCGATCGCGTGCAGGCGCAGTCGATGGGGCTGTCCGTCACCGATGTGCACAACGCCATCCAGTTGATGTTGTCCCAGGTGTACGCCAACGACTTCTACTACGGTGGCCGCGTGTTGCGTGTGGAGGTGCAGGCGGATGCGCCGTTCCGGATGAGCCCGTCCGACATCGACCAGTTCTACACGCGCTCATCCACCGGCACGATGGTGCCGTTGTCCAGCGTGGTCAATACGCACTGGTCGCTGGCCTCGCCGGAACTCGACCGCTACAACGGCGCCGGGGCGATTTCCCTCACCGGAACCGCGGCACCCGGTTACAGCTCGGGTGACGCGATCGCCGCAATGCAGGAATTGGTCGCCAAATACCTGCCGACCAGCTTCGGTTATGAATGGTCTGGCGAGTCGCGCCAGGAAATCCTATCCGGTGCGCAGGCGCCGATGCTGTTCGGATTGTCGATCTTCGTGGTGTTCCTGTGCCTGTGCGCGCTGTATGAAAGTTGGTCGATTCCGGTCGCGGTGATGCTGGTGATTCCGCTGGGCGTGCTGGGTTCGGTTGCGCTCACCAGCATCCGGGGTTTGCAGGACGATGTGTATTTCAAGATCGGCCTGATCGCGATCATCGGGCTGTCGGTGAAGAACGCGATCCTGATCGTGCAGTTCGCGGTGGACCTGCAAAAACAGGGCAAGGGATTGATCGAGGCGACGCTGGAAGCCTGCCGGATCCGCCTGAGCCCGATCCTGATGAACTCGATCGCCTTCATCCTGGGCGTGCTGCCGCTCGCCATTTCGTCCGGCGCCGGCGCCAACAGCCGCCACGCGATCGGCACCGGGGTGGTCGGCGGCATGATCGGCGCCACCGTACTCGGCATCATGCTGGTGCCGGTGTTCTACGTGGTGGTGCAGCGCCTGCTGGGCGACAAGAGCGACGGCACCGAAGTGGTGCATGGCGAAGGCGAAAAACCCCGTCCGGTCGATTGATCGCCCGTCGCTCGTTACGGCTGACCCGGGCTTCATCCGGGGAAGCCCAACGCAAACGCATTTCGCCAACGCGCGCGAAGAGACCGCTACGCAAGCACCGCGTCGAATTCCTCGTCGGTCAGTTGAATGTCCGCGGCGGCCACGTTTTCCTCGAGGTGCGCGCGCTTCGAGGTGCCCGGAATAGGGATCATCACGGGGCTCCGCTTCAACAGCCATGCAATCGCGACCTGTGGCGCGCTGGCCTGGTGACGCCGGGCGATTTCCGCGAGCGGCGACTCCGGTCCCGCCAACGCACCACCCGAAAGCGGGTACCACGGAATGAACCCGATTCCGCGCGATTCGCAGTAATCGAGCGCGTCGTCGTAGCGGCGAAACGTCGCGCTGTACCGGTTCTGCACGGTCGCCACCGGAAACACCTTCTCGGCCGCCTGGATCTCCTCGACGTTCACTTCGCTCAACCCGGCGAAGCGGATCAGCCCCTTGTCCAGCATCGACTTGATCGCACCGAACTGCTCATCGCGCGGCACCTTCGGATCGATCCGGTGCAACTGCCACAACGGGATCTGTTCGGCACCGAGGTGGCGCAGGCTCATCTTGACCTGCTGGATCAGGTACTCCGGACGGCCCAATGGAATCCACTCCTCGGGTCCCGGTCGCACCTGCCCGCCCTTGGTCGCGATCACGATGTTCGGGTAGGGATGCAAGACTTCGCGGAGCAGCAACTCCGAAACGTCGGGGCCGTAGGAATCGGCGGTGTCGACGAAGTCCACCCCCAGCTCCGGCACCCTTCGCAGGGTTTCGAGGCACGCCGCACGGTCCGCGGGGTCGCCCCAGATTCCGGGACCGGTGACCCGCATCGCGCCGTAGCCGAGCCGATGGATCGGCAGTTCGCCGCCCAAACGAAACGTACCGGCACGGCCGGCATCGGGAGTCGTCATCGCACGCACCTCGTGAAACCGAACCCGTTCACGATACGCGCATACGGTGCGACTTTCAGGAAGTGCCCGATATTGGGAGAGAGCTTCACGCTTGCAATGGAAGCCCTCCGCTTCAAGGGGGCGAAGCGACGCGCTTGCGAACCGCAGCTTTGCGCGCCGCTGAGCGGCCGCACAAGGAAGTGCGGGCCGGACGAGCGCAGGATGCGCGAGGGGTTGGGTGGGGATGGGTTGAAACCAGGGCGCGCTGCATTGCGAAATCACGACGCTTGCACCCATCCGCCTCCCGGCCTCCCCCTTGAATGGGGGATGAGAGAAGCAAAAAAGCCGCGCGGATCGCTCCGCACGGCTTCATCAATGCAACGATGTGGCGGCGAGATTACTTCACGCGCGAAGCGCCGGACTTGCCGCGTGCGGCGATGTCTTCCTTGATGCGGGCGGCCTTGCCTTCCAGACCACGCAGGAAGTACAGCTTGGCGCCGCGCACCTTGCCCTTGCGCTTGACCTCGACCGAGTCGATCGCCTGACTGTGCGCCTGGAACACGCGCTCAACGCCCGTGCCGTGCGACATCTTGCGCACGGTGAAAGCCGAGTGCAGGCCGCGGTTGCGGCGCGCGATCACCACGCCCTCGAACGCCTGCACGCGCTCGCGGTTGCCTTCCTTCACCTTGACGTTGACGATTATGGTGTCGCCGGCGGCGAATGGCGGCAGCTCGCGGCCCATCTGCGCGGCTTCGAATTGTTCAATGATCTTGTTCATGGGTTCGAACCTTCTGTTCCCGTTTGAATTGTTCCAGCAATCGTTGGTCGTCTTGGCCCAACGCCAAATTTTCCAGCAGGTCCGGCCGCTTCAGCCAGGTACGTCCCAGCGACTGCATCCGGCGCCAGCGGCGAATCGCCGCATGGTCGCCCGACAGCAACACCGCCGGCACCTCGCCGAACTCGTGGCTGACCGGTCGCGTGTAGTGTGGACAATCCAGCAGGCCGTCCGAAAACGAATCCTGCGCGACGGATTGCGCATCGCCCAGCGCGCCTTCCTGCAATCTGCCGATCGCGTCGATCAGTACCGCTGCGGCCAGCTCGCCACCCGACAGCACGTAATCACCGATCGACAGTTCCTCGTCAACCTCGTGTTCGATCAGGCGCTCGTCAATTCCTTCGTAGCGCCCGCACAACAAAATCACACGTTGCAATCCCGCCAGTTCCTGCACTTTTTCCTGCGTGAGCCGCTTTCCCTGCGGACTCAAATAAATCACCGGCGGCTTGCCCGCCGCCGTTTGCCGCGCCGCTGCAAGCGCTTTCCGCAGCGGCTCGATCAGTATCACCATGCCGGGACCGCCACCACACACGGTGTCATCGACCCGGCGGTAACCACCTTCCGCGTAGTCGCGCGGGTTGCATGGTTCCACTTGCAGCAAGCCGCGTTCGATGGCCCGGCCGATCACCCCGAAACCCGCGCACTGGCGCACGAATTCCGGGAACAAGCTGACGACGTCAATGCGCATGGCGCTCGATCGTCCCGACTTCAATCGTCTTTGTCCCAGTGGACCGTGACGCGTCCTGCGCCAAGGTCCACCGCTTTCACGTACACACCCGCCACGTACGGAATCAGGCGCTCGCGTCCGGCTTCGTCGCGCATCACCAGCACATCATGCGCGCCATTGTCGAACACATGACTGATGCGACCCAGGTCGTCACCGGTCTCATTCACCACTTGCAAACCTTCCAGATCCGTCTGGTAACACTCGCCGGCTTGCAGTTCCGGCAAGGCTTCGCGCGGAATCCAGATACGCGCGCCGATCCATATTGCCGCAGCATCGCGATCGTCGATTCCTGCCAGCGCCGCGACGATGCCCTTTCCTTGCGAGTGTCCATCCACTTCGACGATGGTTTCGAACTCGCCCGCGTCGCGCTCCAGCAACCAGGGCTTGTAGTCGAAGATCGCCAGTCGCGGTTCGGTAAACGATTCCAGCTTCACCATGCCGCGGACGCCATGCACACCGACGATCCGCCCGAGCAGCACGGGCCGGGTGCGCGCTCCTCCTTCAAAAATCTCCATCAACCCGCTCGATCGCGCACCCGAGCAACATCATCATGCCTCCACAACCCCCATCAAACCTTTTCAGGGTTTGATCGCCCCCTTGACTCAAGGGGGCTGAAAACCAGGGGCCGTGACGCGTACGCAAACTCTCAGGCAGCCTGCTTCGCTGCCTGCTTGGCCAGCGACGCAACCTTGTCCGAACACTGTGCGCCCTTGGCGACCCATGCGTTCAGCTTCTCGACGTCCAGCACCAGGCGCTGATCGTGCTCGCCCGCCGCGCCCGGGTGGAAATAACCCAAGCGTTCGATGTTGCGGCCGTCGCGGGCGCTGCGTTGGTCCGTCACCACCACGTGGTAGAACGGCCTGCCCTTGGCGCCAGCGCGCGAAAGACGAATCCTCACCATGATCTATCGACTCCGAATGAAACGGCCACGGACCGGTCGCGGGCGACCCCGGGGCGCGAAAACGGGTAATTGTAGGGGCAAAACCCGCGAAATGCGAGGGCTTTCCCGTAGGTTGGGTTGATCCCGGACGAAGTCCGGGAGAAGCCCAACGCTGTCGCAACGTTGGGCTTCGCAAAAAGCGCTCAGCCAACCTACAAAAGCGCGTAGGTTGGGTTGATCCCGGACAAAGTCCGGGAGAAGCCCAACGCTCTCGCCACGTTGGGCTTCGCAAAAAGCGCTCAGCCCAACCTACAAGCGCCTCAGCCGGGGAACCCGCGCCCTCCCATGCCCTTCATGGCGCCGCCCATCTGCCGCATCAGGCCCTTCATGCCGCCGCGCGCGAACTTCGACATCATCTTGGACATCTGGGTGTACTGCTTCAGCAACCGGTTGACGTCGGCCGGCTGGGTGCCGGAGCCACGCGCGACCCGCGCACGCCGCGAGCCCTTGAGCAGGTCTGGATGGCGGCGTTCCTTCTTGGTCATCGAATCGATGATCGCCACCATCTTCTTCACTTCCTTGTCGTTGACCTGCGACTTCACCTTGTCCGGCAGGCCCGACACGCCCGGCAGCTTTTCCATGAGCCCGGCCAGGCCGCCCATGTTGAGCATCTGGTCGAGCTGGTCCTTCATGTCGTTGAGGTCGAAGCGCTTGCCCTTGGCGACCTTGGCCGCGAGCTTGGCAGCCTTGTCGGCATCGGTCTTGCGTTGCACGTCCTCGACGAGGCTAAGCACGTCGCCCATGCCGAGGATGCGGGTCGCCATCCGGTCGGGATGGAACGGCTC
>JBOHYO010000387.1:0-6764 GCA_050737935.1 Rhodanobacteraceae bacterium | reverse complement strand
TGATCACGTCGCCGACCTGGAGGCCGGCCTTGGCGGCGGGGCCGTCCGGCTGGATCTGCGCGACCACCGCGCCCTGCGCTGCCTTCAGCCCCTTGGACTTTGCGATGCCCTCCGTGACGTTCTGGATGCTGACGCCGATCATCCCGCGGCTGACGTAGCCCTTGGTCTTCAACTGGTGCGCCGCGTTCATCGCGATGTTGATCGGGATCGAGAACGACAACCCCATTGCGCCGCCGGTGGTGGAAAAGATTTGCGAATTGATGCCGACCACCTGGCCGGAAAGGTTGAACAGCGGTCCGCCGGAATTGCCGCGATTGATCGGCACGTCCGTCTGGATGAACGGCACCGCCGGCTGGTCCTGGCTACCCAGGGTGCGTCCCACGTAGCTGACGATGCCGGCGCTGACCGAATGGTCCAGACCAAAGGGAGAACCGATCGCGACCACCCACTCGCCGGGTTTCAGATCATCGGAATCGCCGATCTGGACGGTCGGCAGGTCGCTGGCTTCGACCTTCAGCAACGCGATGTCGTAGATCTTGTCGGACCCGATGACCTTGGCCTTGTAGGTTCGATGATCGGTCAGGTGCACCTTCACCGAGTCGGCATGGGCGACCACGTGACGGTTGGTAAGGATGTAGCCATCGGAGGAAATGATGAAGCCCGAGCCCATCGACTCGGCCGGCCCGCTGGGCGGCTGGAACTCCGGCCCCAACGGCATTCCGAAGAAGTGCCGGAGGATGTCCGGCATTTGCTGCGGTGCCTGGGTCTGCTGATCGCCCGGATGTTCGCCGCCCATTTCGCTGGCATGTTTGTAGCTGGCCACCACGTTCACCACTGCCGGTCCGTATTTCTGGACGATGCTGGTGAAATCCGGCAGCGCCACTGCCGGCGTCGCCGCCAGTGCGGATCCGGCGCCGGAAAAACACAACAGAACGAATACGGCGGTGACCCGCCTCGCTCGATTCAACATGCTGTTCTCCTTCGATTTGCAAAAACCTTCCGGCCACACTGCCGGCGCGATGCGGATACCGGTCCGCCCGCGGCCTCGCAGCATGGATTGGCGCGTGCGCCGGAACCACTCATGGCGATTCGCGGATTCACCGCGAACCGCACGGCAAAACTCAGTGCCGCGAGGCGGACGCGCTCGAGGGCGGCTGCTCCGGCAGCAACACGATCGAGAACGGCAGGCGCGGCTGGCTCGCCTGGAACGACGCGTAAGGCGCGGCATCGCGCGCATAGGTCGCGCGCTGCAGGTAATCGGGTTGCATCAGGCCGGTGCCGTAGATGACATTGGCGGAAGCCGGTTGCGCACCGAACACGGTCGGTTGGCGCGAAAGAAGCCACGGCGGAACGGCCGCGTCGGTCGTGCGCGATGCAGCCAGCCCGGTGGTGGCCACCGCCGAACTCGGCACGGAGCGGTCCTGCGCGACCGATGCCGGGGCATCGATCCGGGAAGCAGGCACGTTCAGCATCAGGGCCGCGACCGCGACACTCGCGGCGATCGCACCGCCGCCGAGGTATCGCGCCCAGTGACGGGGCCGCGATTGGGGGACCGCATCGGCTTCGAGCGCAGCCGCGACACCCGCCGCGAAATCGTTGTCGCGGCGCTGCGCCGACATCCGCGCCGAATCCGAAGCCAGGCATGCGCGGATCAGGTGCCAGCGCGACCAGGTCGCACCGAACTCGGGGTCGTGGTCGAGGCGCCGCAAAAGGAAGCGGGTGGGTTCGGCGGCAAGTTCGCCATCCATCAGGGCGGAAAGGTCTTCGCGACTGGTCGGGTCCATCTCCAGATTCCTCACTGGCACGTCGGGTCGAGCACCCGCGCATGAGACATCAAAACAGCGGGTAAGGTTTCGCGACAAATGGAAGTACCTTCGCATCCGCCATCGAACGATCGCATGGCGATGGTCCGATAGCCGCATTGTCCCGAGGGGCCAATGCGTCGATGTGCTGGCGGTGCTTCAGGTGTCGTCATTGGACAGTAGCGGTCGCAATTGTTCGTCGATGGCTTCACGCGCACGAAAGATGCGGGAGCGGACGGTGCCGATCGGGCAAGCCATGCGTTCGGCGATTTCCTCGTAGGACAGACCATCGACCTCGCGCAGGGTGATCGCGTCGCGCAACTCTTCCGGCAACTTTTCGACCGTGGCGAACACGGTTTGTTCAATTTCCCGGCGCGCCAGTTCGTGTTCGGGGGTGGCCTCATCGCGCAGGCGGGCGCCGGATTCGAACTGCACCGCGGTATCGGCGTCGATGTCCTCGGCGGGCGGGCGGCGACCTTGCGCGACCAGATGGTTCTTGGCGGTGTTCACTGCGATCTTGTACATCCAGGTGTAGAAGGCGCTGTCACCGCGGAACGCACCGATGGCGCGATACGCACGGATGAACGCTTCCTGCGCGACGTCCTCGCATTCGCTCCAGTCGTGCACGTACCTCGATACCAGCCCGATGATCTTGTGCTGGTATTTCCGCACCAGCAGGTCGAAGGCCTTGTTGTCGCCTTTGCGCACCCGTGCGACCAGAGCGCGATCGGTTTCCATATCGCCCATGCGGGCGGCACTCCCTACGGCACCGGACGCATCGTGCGCTCCGGTGTGACCGCGCCCGGCGCGCGAAAGTTCAACAGGTTCCGCCATTTGCCGATTCCTCAACCCCGTCTGCTCTGTTCATGATGGTTGGGTCGCCGCCCGCCTGGATCAAGCGTAGCGCACATCGGGTGAATCAACCGTGGCAGCCGCCCGTGCCGGCGGTGCGGCCCGGATCCGCCGGTGCCTCGTGCCGGCGCGACCCTTCGCCGGCCGATGGACCGGTTCGCTCCGCGAGCAGGCGCGCGATGGCGACGGCCGGCAGGGGGCGATGAAACAGGTAGCCCTGTGCGGCTTCGCAGCCGCGTTCGCGCAGGAACTCGAGCTGGCGATCATTCTCGACGCCCTCGGCGATCACCCGCCGCCCCTGCCGGCGGGCGGCGTCAAGCATCGAAGTGATCACCGCCTCGTCGTCGGGGTCGCTGCCGATGTTGCGCACGAAGCTGTAGTCGATCTTGACGGCGTCGATCGGCAAGTCCGTCGCTTCGTCCGGCGCGAGGTGCCCCGCGCCGGCGTCATCGACCACGATTCGGCAACCGATCCGGCGGAGCGCCAGGACGGTGGCGGCCAATTCCGGCGGCGGATGCGCGAGCACGCTCTCGGTCGCCTCGAGGTCGAGCAGGCGCGGCTCGAGGCCGGCATCGCGGCAGGCGCCCTCGATCATCGTCACCAGGTTGGGCCGCAGCCACTGCAGCGCCGACAGGTTCACCGCCAGTCGCAGCGTCGCCCCCGCACTGCGCCGCCATTCCGCGATATCGGCACAGGCGCGCCTCAGTACCCATTCTCCGATCGGGATGATCAGCCCCGTTTCCTCCGCCAGCGGCAGGAAAAACCCCGGGCTCAGCATGCCCAGCACCGGATGCCGCCAGCGCAACAGCGCCTCCACGCCGACGATTTCCCCGGAAGCGATGTCGACCTGCGGCTGGTAGTGGACGCACAACTCGCCGTTGGCTTCCGCGTCACGCAGTCGCGATTCCATTTCGCGGTACTGGCGATGCCCCTCCCCCGGGACGCTGCCGAACGCCTGCACCTGGTTGCGCCCCTGCCCCTTGGCGCTGTACATGGCCATGTCGGCGTGCACGATCAGGCCCTCGGCGTCAGCCGCATCATCCGGATAGATGCTGACGCCGATCGACGCCGTCACCTGCAACTCGGAACCATTGTCCAGCACGAGCGGCGCCTGCATGCCTTCCAGCAATTTGCCCGCGGCACCAGCGATGTCGGCCCGATCCACGACGTGCCGAAGGATCACGATGAACTCGTCGCCGGCATAACGGGCCACCGTGTCCGAAGCCCGCAGCAAAGCCCGCAGGCGTTCCGCCTCCGCAACCAGCACCTGGTCTCCGACGCGGTGACCAAGCGAATCGTTGATGCCCTTGAAGCGGTCGAGGTCCACGAACAACACCGCAAAGGTCTCGCCGGTGCGGCGCGCATCCTGCAGGATGGATTCCAGGCGGTCGTTGAAGAGCATCCGGTTCGGCAGCCCGGTGAGCCCGTCCAGCAGCGCGCGGCTGCGCCCGCGCTCGCGCTCGACCCCCAGTTCCAGTACCGCCGCGAATCGCGACGCCACGATCTCGAGCAGCGACTGCAACATCGCGGGAGGCAGCGCGTCTGCGCGTCGCGACGCGCAGGCCAGCACGCCCAGCACGTTGCGACGCGCGTCGAACAGCGGCAACGCCGCGTAGCGCGTGCAGCGCGTGGCGCGGACGAACGCGAGATCACCCGCATCGGAGTGCGACTCGGCTGCGCAGACGGTGGCATGGCCCTGCAACGCCCGCTGCGCGAATGCGGCGGCGAGCGGATCGGGCGCACCCGGCGCGGACAGGCGATCCAGCCGCGCAAGCGGCTCGAGCCCCTTGCCCGACGCATCGCGCCCGGCGACCACCATCAGGTCCATCCGGAGTGTTTCCATCGCCCGTTCGAGCAGACGCGGCAACCCGGCAGCGTCCCGGTCGGGCTGCAACGCTTCGGCCAGCGATCGCAGCACGAGCATCGGATCGGGCTCCTCCTGCCCGTCCGCAAGTGGTCGACTTCCGTTGCCGCGTGCCATCGCACGGCTGGGCGATTCGGCGCCGGCGAGCACTTCGCGGATCCGCAAGCGCGCTTCGATGGCGTCGGCCGGGATCCGCAACCAGGCCTTGATGTTGGCGCATTCGGCCAGCCGTGGATCCTCTGGATTGGCATCCAGCGCCGCACCGAACAGACCAATCACCGGCACCTCGGCAAGCCCCGTGCACAGTACTTGGGCCTCGTCCGTGGCATGCTCGAAGTCCAGGATCGCCAACACCGGCGTGCGGCCGTGCCGCAGCAGCGCGTACGCGTGGATGGCATCGCGTGCGCTGAGGATCTCGCCCGAAGCCAGGCCGTCGAGTGCATCGAACAGCACGCGTCGGTCGTCGCGTGACGTCGCCATCACCAGTACCGAGTGGTCGCTGCCGCCCGTCATCGGGTCCACCCGGGATACCGCAAGCGAGGCCGGTTGCCGAACGAATCGCAGAACGGCAGCGCCACCGGCGTCGCGCCCGTCCCGCAGGTGCGATCCAGCACGCCGTCCGCCAAATCCCTTTGCGAACCATCCTCTGCCACGGTGATCGCCTCGTCCTGATGTTTGACCCGAATCCCTGCCCGGTCGATGATGCTCAGGAGCCGACGACAGGACCGAGAAGTGTTCGACGGTTTGAGATTCAGCCATTGGAAGGTTTCGGGTGGCACGGACGGCGTACTCGTACTGACGCTCGATCGTGCCGGCAGCCGCGTCAACGCGCTGTCACGGGCGGTACTGGACGAACTGGACGCGATGCTGGAGCGGATCGCGATCGGACGGCCGGCGGCGGTGGTGATTCATTCAGGAAAGGCATCGGGTTTTGCGGTCGGCGCCGACCTCAAGGAATTCGAGGAATACGCGCGCAAGGGCACGATCCGCGAGGAAATCGAGCACGGCCAGCGGGTGTTCGAGCGGCTGGCGCGATTGCCGATACCGACCGTCGCCGCGATCCACGGCGCGTGCATGGGCGGGGGCACCGAACTTGCCCTGGCGTGCCGGATGCGGATTGCGGCGCGGACGCCGGAAACGCGGATTGCGTTGCCCGAGGTGCAACTCGGAATCCACCCGGGATGGGGCGGCACCGCCCGCCTGCCGCGCCTGATCGGAGCGCCCCAGGCGCTGGCGATGATGCTCACGGGACGGCCTTCCAGCGCCGGCCACGCCCATCGCGATGGGCTGGTCGACCGGCTGGCGGCGCCCGATGCGCTGCTCGAGGAAGCGCGACAATTGGCGCTGCATCCGATCGCGCAACCTTTGCCCCAGCGCGCGCGGGCCTGGCTCAGCAACTGGTGGCCGGCGCGGCAGATCCTCGCGCCGATCGTGCGCGGGCAGGCGGCGGCCAAGGCGCCGCCCCGTCATTACCCGGCGCCGTCGGCGCTGATCGAGGTGTGGCGCAAGGGCGGCGGCGATATCCATCAGCGACTCAGGCTGGAAGCGCGCTCGGTCGCCAGGCTCGCGGAGACCGAGACCGCGCACAACCTGATCCGCGTCTTCTTCCTGCGCGAGCGCATGCGTTCGCTGGCTGGCGACACCGCGCACGACATCCGCCACGTGCACGTGGTCGGTGCGGGCGTGATGGGCGGCGACATCGCAGCCTGGAGCGCACTGCGCGGCTTCGAGGTCACGCTGCAGGACCGCGAGATGAAATTCGTCGAGCCCGCGCTGGCGCGCGCGCGCGCCATGTTCGAGAAGAAGCTGAAGACGCCGGATCGCGTCGATGCCGCCGCCAATCGCCTCAAGGCCGACGTCGAAGGCGCGGGCATCGCCGCCGCGCAACTCGCGATCGAAGCGATCTACGAAAACCCCGATGCGAAGCAGGATGTCTATCGCACGATCGAGCCGAAGATCGCGGACGACGCGCTCATCGCGACCAACACCTCATCCATTCCGCTCGACGAGTTGCGCGGCGCGTTGATGCAACCCGGCCGCTTCCTCGGACTGCACTTCTTCAATCCGGTCGCGCAGATGCCGCTGGTCGAAGTGGTCCGCCACGACGCGCTCGATCCCTCCGTCGAGAAGCGCGCGTTGGCATGGGTGAAGGCGATCGTCAAACTGCCGCTGCCGGTCGCGGGCACGCCCGGGTTCCTGGTCAACCGGATCCTGATGCCCTACCTGCTGGAAGCCGTGCGTTGCCA
>JBOHYO010000386.1:0-1721 GCA_050737935.1 Rhodanobacteraceae bacterium | reverse complement strand
CGTGCGCGCCAAGCAGGGCCAGCCAATGTGCGTACTCCAGCAGATCGCCGCGCAAACCCGCGGCCCCGGGAGAAGTCTCGAGGCTTTGTACGGCGGCGGCCCGCAGGGCCGGATCGGCAATGCCGTGGACCCACGATGCCATGAGGTCCGGATCGATGCCGTCCAGCGCCGCGAGCGAGCGAGCCTGCCTTTCCGCATCGGCATAGTCGTGACGAATAACGGCAATGTCTATTTCGTCAATGCGCGCGTTCACATAATCCGGATGCGTTGCCAACGTGCGTTGCAACTGCACCGAGGCTGCCTCGTATTGGCCCAATATCATCAGCAGGTACTCACGCGTATCGCCGATGGATGGCGAAAGCGGATCGAGCCTCTGGGCATGCTCGATTTCTGCGAGTGCAGGCTTGAATTGGCCGACCGCCATCAGGAACTGGGCCTGTTGATTGACCGCTTCCGCATCGCCGGGCGCCAGCGATACGGCGTGGTGGAAAGCCTGGTCGGCTTGCTGCCACCGCCACTGGTCCTTGTACACCATGCCCCGCGCGACATACGCGGAGGCAAGATCGGGATTCAGTGAAAGCGCGTGTTGCGCGCTGGCGAGCGCGGATGGATCCGCGGCCTGCATCGTCCCCAGGTCGTAATCCGGATATAACGCCTGCGCTTCCGCCAATGCGCCCCATGCCTCCGCATAATGCGGAGCAATCTTGATCGCACTCTGGAATGCCGCCGCCGCATCACGCAATCCCGGCCCCCGCGCAGCCAGCAGCGCCAGCCCGCGCAGGTAAGAATCGTGCGCACGCGGATCAATCGTCTCCTGCGCCACCAGCGGCTGTCCGCCGCCGCCGGTGAGTTGCACCCGCAGCTTGCCGGCAATTGCGCTTGAGATGTCATCCTCGACCGCGAAGATGTTGGTCAGCTTGCGATCGTATTTCTCCGACCAGCGCTGGAAACCGCTGTCGGTGTCCACCAACTGCACGTTGATGCGCACCTCGTCGCCAGCTTTCTGCACGCTGCCCACCAGCACCTCGGCTACGCCCAGGGTTTCACCAATGTGCCGCAGGTTCTCGTCGCGGCTGTTGAACTGGAATGCCGAGGTACGGCCTGCGACTTTCAGGTCGGGAATCTGCGCCAGCGCGTTGAGGATTTCTTCGGTGATCCCATCGCTGAAGTATTTCTCGTTGGTATCGCCGCTCAGGTTCTCGAAGGGCAACACGGCTACTGACTTGGCAGGGATTGGCACGGCTCGAATCGAACCGCGCGTCGCCAACGCGGCGAGCTTCGCACCCGGCGGGGACGAAATCGCGCCGGCGGCGGAATCCGGGGCGACGGTTCTCCGATTCAGCTGCGCTACATCCACCCTGCTTGTGGATGGCGACACGCGTTCGAACCGCCACAGCAACCCGCCGCCGATCGCCAGCAGCAGCGCGAGGATCACGATCTCGGTGCCGCTCACCTTCTGCGCACCGCGCTCACCGTGATACCACGCAAGCACCAGTGCAACGAGGAAGCCAATCGCGAGCGCGAGGATCAGCAGCTTTTCGAGCTGGTCCGGCCACGCAAACCGCTGCGCGACGACATCGAGAACTTGAATCAGCGCGAACGACGCGGCGATATACGCCAGCGCCCACTGCACGAGCTTGCGTTGCTTCAAACGCGCGATGAATTCGGTCACGGCGAAGCTCCGCGTGTTGCCGCCATCGACTGCGCGTCGGAATATTTCT
>JBOHYO010000385.1:0-5180 GCA_050737935.1 Rhodanobacteraceae bacterium | reverse complement strand
AGGACCGCTCCCATTCGGTTTCCGGCACGCGCGAACGGTGGCCTCCCTCGCGATTCGCCGCCCAGCTTTTCTCCCTCTCCCCCGAGCGCTTCCTGCTCGGGGGAGAGGGCTGGGGCGAGGGGGTCAGCCTCTCGCTGCGCACTTACACGCGGTGGCGCGAAGTAAGCCCCCCTCACCCTGCCCTCTCCCCCAAACGATGCAGCCGTTTTGGGGAGAGGGTTTGATCCCATGACCGCCGCCGCAAGGCTTCCATCCCGCTCCCGCGACTGCAGCGAGGGCCAGATGCAATTTGCGGTCCGCAGCCTCATTCCGGCACCTCGATGATCGAGAGCGGCGCAAGGTTCCCCAAAAAGTCACGCGAGTGCGGCAGCTCGAAACGTGGATCTTTCGCGCGCAGCAACAGGAAAAAGCGATCGCTGCTGCCGCGTTCGAACTCGGCCACCGCGAACAGCGGATGGTGCAGGCGCGGCAGGCCGTTGCCGATCAACATCGCCAACACGCCGAACACCGAGGCCCACAGCAGCGTCATCTCGAACGTCGGCGGAAAGAACGCGGGCCAACTGAAAGGGGGGCGGCCGCCCACGTTGATCGGGTAGTCGATCGCCGCCGAGTACCATTCCACGAAGTACATGATGCCGCCGCCCAGGATGCCGCCGACCAGGGTCCAGAAGGGCACGTGCACCTTGCGCGGATGCAACGCTTCGGCGAGCCCCTCGATCGCGTACGGCGAGTACGCCTCGATGAAGGTGTAGCCTTCCCGCCGCGCGCGCAGGGCAGCCCCGTGCAGTTGTTCCGCGTCCGCGAACTCGGCCAGCAACCCGTGCAGTTTCCCGGTCACTCGGCCACCTCGTTGCGCTCGTGCGCGAGCTTGCGCAACTCGTACATCGACAGCATCGGCATCAGCCGCGAGAACACGAGGTACAGGGACAGGAACAACCCCACCGAGCCGAACAGGAACGCGAAGTCCCAGAAAGTCGGATAGAACATGCCCCAGCTCGACGGCAGGAAGTCCTGGTAGAGGCTGGTGATGATCAGCATCAGGCGTTCCAGCCACATGCCGTACAACACGCCGAGCGCGATCACGAACACCGCGACGTGGTTGCGCCGGATGCGTTCGAACCACAGCAACTGGATCTGCACCACGTTGAACGCCATCGTGCTCCAGAACAACCACGCGTACGGACCGAGGAAGCGGTTCATCTCCATCCGCACGTCGAACTTGTCCATGCTGTAGAACACGGTGAAGATTTCCGACGCGTAGCTGTAGTCGAGCCACAGGCCGGCGGCGAGCATCAGCTTGGCGATGACGGAAATATGCCGCTCCGTCAGGTACGCCTGCAGGCCGAACAGCCGACGCATCGGAATGGCCAGCACCAGGACCATCCCGAAGCCGGAGAACAACGCGCCCGCGATGAAGTACGGCGGGAAGATCGTCGAATGCCAGCCCGGCAGCAGGCCTTCCGAAAAGTCCAACGCCACCATGCTGTGCACCGAAAACACCAGCGGCACCGACAGCCCGGCCAGCATCATCGTCACGCTTTGCAGGCGCCGCCAGTGCTGCGCCTCGCCGCGCCAGCCGAGCGCCAGCAGACCGTAGAAGATCGCGCGTGCCCGCTTGCGGGTACGGTCGCGCAAGGTCGCGAGGTCGGGCAGCATCCCGACGTACAGGAACGCCACCGACACGATCAGGTAGGCGAGGATCGCCCAGAAGTCCCACTCGAGGGAACTGCGCCATTGCGGCCACAGGTCCATGATGTCGGGATACGGAAACAGCCAGTAGAAGAACCACGGCCGACCGAGGTGGAAGATCGGGAACAGCCCGGAAACGGCGACCGCGAATACCGTCATCGACTCGGCCAGCCGGTTGATCGAGGCGCGCCAGTGCTGGCGGGTGACGTACATCGCCGCCGAGATGAAGGTGCCGCCCATGCCGATCGCGATCCACCATACGTAGTTGGTGATTGCGAACGCCCATGCGACCGGAACGTTGAGCCCCCAGATGCCGACGCCGGCATACAGCAACCAGCAGATCCCGATCAGGAACAGCCCGCAGAGCAGCACCGCGAAGCCGAGGCTCCCGAGCCAGCGCAGTCCGACGGGAAGATCCAGTACGACTCCGCTGACGGTCCGGCTCACCGAGGACGGCGTTTCGCCCGGCGCGATCACCGGCGGCGGCTCGCGGGGAATCACGGTGCTCATGCCGGCTCGTCCTCCAGCGCCGGATTGGGATTGCGCAGTCGCGCAAGGTAGGTCGTTCGCGGACGCGTGCCGAGTTCATTGAGCATCGCGTAGTTGCGCGGCGAGGCCTTGGCCTTCGCCACGCCGGATTGCTTGTCGGAGATGTCGCCGAACCGGATCGCCTTGGTGGGACACACGGCCTGGCAGGCCGTCAGCACTTCGCCGTCATGGATTTGCCGGCTCTCCTTGTCGGCCTGGATGTGGGCGGTCTCGATGCGCTGTATGCAATAGGTGCACTTCTCCATCACGCCGCGCCGGCGAACGCTCACCTCCGGATTGCGCATCGCCTTCAACTGCGGCGTCGTCTTGTCCGCGTACTGCAGGAAGTTGAAGCGACGCACCTTGTACGGGCAATTGTTGGAACAAAAGCGCGTACCGACGCAGCGGTTGTAGACCTGCAGGTTCAGGCCCTCCGAATCGTGCACCGTCGCGCCGACCGGGCAAACCAGTTCGCAGGGAGCGTGCTCGCACATCATGCAGGGCACCGGCTGGGAGACCGTGCGCGGATTCTCCGCGGCTCCGACGTGGTAGTGGTCGACCCGGATCCAGTGCATCTCGCGGCCCTTCCGGACCTGGTCCTTGCCGACCACCGGAATGTTGTTCTCGGCCTGGCACGCGATCGTGCAGGCCTTGCAGCCGATGCAGGCATTGAGGTCGATGCTCATCCCCCACGCGTACTCGCCCGGCGGGTAGTCGGGATACAGGCTCGGCGGGTCCGGTGGGTAACGGTCGTGTGCGGTCGCGAAATTCGGGTCGTGCAGGAACTCGGCGAGCGTGCCTTCGCGCACCAGGTCGCGGCCTTCCATGTTGAAGTGGTGTTGCGTGCCGGCCAGCGGGTAGTACCGGCCGGCCGTGGCGATCTCGACATCACCAATCCAGTCCGGGGATGCCGAAGCTTGCAAAGCGTACGCGTCGAATCCGCTGCCGTCACCGACGTGCCCTGCACTGCGGCGCCCGTAACCCAGATGCACGGTGATGGTACGGGTCGCCTGCCCCGGCATGATCCACACCGGCACTTCGAGGCTGCGCCCGTGCGCGCGCAATTCGATCATGTCGCCGTTCTTGAGCTTGCGCTCGGCCGCGAGTGCCGGTGAGATCAGTGCGGCGTTGTCCCACGTCAGTTGGGTCAGCGGCTTGGGCAGTTCCTGCAGCCAACCGTTGTTGGCCCAGCGGCCGTCGCCGATGGTCGGATCGAGGCGGAACAGCAACTCCAATCGTTCGGTACTTCCGACCTCACCCGCCATGCGCTGCCCGGCTGTCTCTCTTTTTCCCGAGCGCGCTTGGGGGGAACTCGCGTGACCGACTTTTTGTTCGTCATCCCGGCGAAAGCCGGGAACCATGTTGCTGTTGCCAAGAACAAAATGGGTTCCGGCTTTCGCCGGAATGACGGCTGCCCCGCCTTGGCGGGCAAGGTTGGGCTGAGAGGTTGCCACCGCGGGCAGTGCGGTATTAGGAATCACGCCTGCCTGCAGTGCGTCGTTCCACGACTTGTCGTCGGGAAGTGCCGTTTGCCATTGCCTGCGCACCAGCGCATGACCATCGGACAGGGCGTCACCGGTGAACGCCGCGAGGACCTCGTGCGCGGATTTGCCGTCGTACAGCGGCGCGATCAACGGCTGGCCGATGCTGGCGGTGCCGTCGTACGCGCGCGCGTCCGACCATGCTTCCAGCGGGTGCGCCTGCGGCAGGTGCCATTCGGCGACCTCGCCGGTTTCGTCGCGGTACAGCCCGAGGTGCAGCAGGTGCGGAACGCGTTTCAGCGCGCCCGGGAAATCGAGGTCCGCCGGCGCGTCGTATACGGGGTTGGCTTCCAGCACCAGCAAGGTGTCGACCTTGCCCGCATGCATCGCCGCCGCGAGGTCGGCGATGCCGCCATCGCCGGCGGGAAGCGCTTCCACCGGCGCGCTGTATTCGAGCGTCGTGCCGACGTTGCCGAGCGCCGCGTTGATGGCGTGACCGAGCGCGTGCAGCCACGGCGGTTGCGATGCACCCACGAGGATGAGCGACGCCCCGCGATTGACGTTCAGATCCACGCCGAGCGCATCCAGCCAGCGCGCCGGTTCGCCAGTGGCGGGTGCGGCGCCGGCCGGCACCGCGACACCGATACGTCGCGCGAGTTGCAGCGCGAAACGGCCGACCTCCGGAAACGCCAGCGGCAATCGATGGTCGGCCATCAAACCAGTCAAGGAAGGCGTGGGCTCGACCGCGTACAGGCGCGACATCGTGCCGGGGTCGCGGTCCGGTGAGCGGGTCGCGGCGTAATCGCGCGAATACCGCACCCCGGCGGCGGGATCCGTGAGCGGGTCGGCGTCGAGGGCCACGACGATCCGCGCACGATCCATGTGCAGCCGCGTCGACAGCGGCTTCCCGAACGCGAGCTGCGCGCCGTCGTATGCGTTGCGGCTTCCGCCCGGCCGGTGGACGTGCCAGCGCGACTTCGGAAACCGCCGCCCAAGCGAGTCGAGTTGTGCGGCGAGCGTCGGCGAAGTGACCGGCCCGGTCAATACGTGCAATCCATCTCCGCCGCTGCCGGCGAGCCGCGCCGACATCGCGAGTGCGGCCGCGACGAAGTCGTCCCACGTCGAGATCACGCCGCGATCCCGGACCGACTGCGAACGATCCGGATCCCAGAGTTGCAGGATCGCGGCCTGAGCGAAGATATCGGTGCCGCCGAGGCTGGCGGGATGGTCCGGATTGCCCTCGACCTTGGTCGGGCGCCCCTGGTGATTCTCGACCAGCACGCCCTGCGCATAGCCTTCGCGCAACAGCACCGTCGCAAAATACCGCGGCAGGCCGTCGACCTGCCCGATCGGCGTGTGCACGTACGGCACGATCTCGGTCTGCGGCGGGTGGCTGCAGGCGGCAAGTCCGGCGAGTGCCAGCGACGCGCCGAGCAGCTTCAGGAAACCGCGCCGGTCCATCAGCAGCGCTTCGCCGAGGCG
>JBOHYO010000384.1:0-4151 GCA_050737935.1 Rhodanobacteraceae bacterium | reverse complement strand
ACCAGGTGGATGCCGAGATCCAGAAGGAAGGCATCGCGGGCCTGATCAAGCGGCTGCAGACGCAGGGTGCGGGCGCGATCAACGAGATGAAGAAGGAAAGCGGCGGGCACTGACGATGGTCCGCATGTCCGTCCGTGCCGAACAGGTGGAGATCGGTGCCGCCGATGGTGACACGCTCGCGGTCCGCGGCGCGTTGACCTTCGCCACTGCGCAGCGCGCCTGCGCCGATGGTGCGCGCGCGCTGGCCGGGGGCACGCAGACGCGCCTCGATCTCGCAGGCGTGACGCACGCGGACAGCGCCGGGCTGGCATGCGTGATCGCGTTGGCCGCCGCCGCGAACCGCGCGGGCCGTCGCCTGCGGGTGATCGCGTTGCCGGAGGGCCTGCGCGCGCTGGCGGAGGTCTGCGGCGTGGCCTTGCTGCTGGAGGCCGACGCGGACCCGGATGCTTGATCCGCTGGATCAGCCGGCAGGTCCGGCGGGTGGCTGTTCGGCGCTGGACGGGCCGGCCGGCATCCCCGCGCTCGTTGTCGGCGCGGGTTGCGCCGACGAGGCTGCAGGCGCCGGCATCCCGTTCTGGTTCAGGCCGTGCGATTTCTCGTATGCCTTCTGTTGCTCCAGCAACTTGTCCAGGTCCTCGCTGCTCTCCTGTTCGGGACCGGTCCCCTGCAGTTGCTCGATCGCCGACAGCGGCGGGTTGCCGTAATAGATTTGGTACAGTCGGTGCTGCCGGTAGGCGTCGCGCGTGAACGCATACGGGTCGTACGAGGTGTCGATGATCGCATCGAGCGGCAGCGCGTTCGCACGCAGGGTCATGAGGTACGCGAGGCTCGGGAGGTACTGTGCGTTCCACTGCAAATCGTGGTCGCGTGTATACCAGCCGAGCGGATCGAAATAGCTGTCCACGGGCAGTCGCCACACGTCGCGCACGGTGGTGGGGCCGACGAATGGCAGCACGAGGAACGTTCCCTCCGGCACCCCCCAATGCGCCAGCGTGACCCCAAAGTCGGTCGGGTGCGCGGGCAGCATCATTTCACTGGCGGGATCGAAGACGCCGAGGAATCCGACCGTCGTGTTGATGATGAAGCGCCCGGTCGATTGCAGCGCGGGCCCGGGACGTCCCTGCAGCACTTCGTTGACGATGCTGATGGGCGTGCGCAGGTTCGAGAAGAAGTTGCCGATCAGGATCCGTTCCTTGGGGCCCGTCACCTTCACGTAGGCCTTGGCGGCCGGCCGGATCGCCACCTTGTCCGCGAACCGGTTGAACGCGAACACCTTGCGGTTGAATGTCTGCAACGGGTCGTCGGTGCGCGGCGGTGCTACCGCGCACGCGGCGAGCGCGCCCGCCAGGCAGGCGATGACGATGTGTTGCGCGGCACGGGAGCGGCGGGTGCGTGGCATGCGTCGTGGATGCGGGCGGCGGGGCGAAGTTGCAAGGCCGAGATTGTACGGGCCGTCGCGTCCCGAACCCACGCGCGCCGGGATCCGGGAGCGGGCCGCATTCAGGCAGGGCCGGGGCGCTCCGAGGCGCCGCACTCCAGCGGATCGACAAATGCCGGCTTGCTGCTACAATTTGGAAGTTTGCAACACTACCGGAACCGCACATGGCTCGCATCACCGTCGAAGACTGCCTGAAGGTGGTCGACAACCGCTTTGAACTGGTCCTGATGGCGACGCGCCGCGCGCGTCAGCTCGAGAACGGGGTCGAATCCACCATCGATCCCGAAAACGACAAGCCAACCGTCCTGGCGCTCCGCGAAATCGCGGACCACACCATCGACATGCCGACCATCGACGAGATCGATCGGGTCGAGCGCGAGCGTCGCGACCGCGAAGCCCTGGAATGGGCAGCGGCGGAAGTCGACGAGGACATGGCGAAGGGCGTCGACGAAATCTGATTTCGCGCGCAGTGGCGCCGGCGCTGACCGGCGCCCGCCGACTGGTTTCACCACCGCTGTCGTTGCGACGGCATCCCCTGTTCCCCGGCGCCGTCTCACGGCGCGGGTTACCTCGCTTTCTGTAGAAGCGCGCCCTGCGCGCGATCGGCTGCCGCGGCGGGTGGTCGCCGGCATGGCCGGCTCCCACATGCGCTTCTCGCGCCATGGGTCGGGGCGAACCCACCCTCCGTTCGCCTGAAAAGACAACGACGCCGAATTGACGGGATTGACTCGCGCGCACGGCGTGTCTAGCTTGCGGTGATGCGCAAGCGCAAAGCCAAATCCATGACGGGCGATCTGCGGGTGCCCGGGCGCGATACCGAGCCCGCCGAGGTCGAGGCGATCGACGCGCTCGCCGGCCAGCTCGCGGCCTACCTGCCGCCCGAACAGATCGAGCGCGTGCGCGGCGCCTATGCGGTGAGCGCGCACGCCCACGCCAGTCAGCGCAGAAAGAGCGGCGAGCCCTACATCACCCACCCGCTTGCGGTGGCCGCGATCCTCGCCGGCCTGCGCCTGGATGCCGAAACGATCATTGCAGCGATCCTGCACGATACCCTCGAAGATACCGGCCTGACGCGGGTGCAGCTCGAGAGCGGATTCGGTACCACCGTGACCGAACTGGTCGATGGCGTCACCAAGCTGGAACGCGTGGATTTCGCGAGTCGCCTGGAAGCGGATGCGGAAAGCTTCCGCAAGATGCTGCTGGCGATGGCGCGGGACCTGCGCGTGATCCTGATCAAGCTGGCCGATCGCCTGCACAACATGCGCACGCTGTCGGTGATGGCCCCGGATGCGCGCCGCCGGATCGCGCGCGAAACCCTGGACATCTACGCGCCGATCGCGGCGCGCCTCGGCATGAACGCAATCCGGAGCGAGCTGCAGGACCTCGGGTTCCGCAGCCTGTATCCCGATCGCTACAAGATCATCGCCTCGCGGATCAAGCGCACCATTGGCGACCGCCGCGAATCGATGGCGGTCATCGAGAAGGCGCTCGGCGAACGGCTGGCCGCGGACGGCATCCCGGCGCGGATCATCACCCGCGTCAAGGCGCCCTACAGCATCTGGTCGAAGATGAAGAGCGAGCACAAGACCTTCGCGGAAGTGATGGACGTCTACGGAGTGCGAGTGGTGACCGACACCGTGGCGCATTGCTACCAGGCGCTCGGTTCGGCGCATTCGCTGTTCAAGCCGGTCGAAGGACGCTTCAAGGATTTCATCGCGATCCCCAAGGTCAACGGCTACCAGTCGCTGCACACCGTACTGTTCGGTCCGTTCGGTGCGCCGATCGAGGTCCAGATCCGCAGCGATGACATGGATACCGTCGCCGAGCGGGGCGTCGCGGCGCACTGGTCCTACAAGACCGAAACCACGCCACCCAACAGCGCCCAGTTGCGTGCCCGGGCATGGGTCGAAACGCTCGCCGACAGCCAGGCAGCCACGCCTTCGTCGCTCGAGTTCCTGGAAAACGTCAAGGTCGACCTGTTCCCCGATGAGGTCTACCTGTTCACCCCGGCCGGCGACATCCAGGCGTTGCCGCGGAACGCGACCGCGCTGGATCTGGCGTTCGCGGTGCACACCGACGTCGGCATGCACGCGGTCGCGGCGCGCATCGACGGCAAGCTCGCCTCGCTGCGGTCGCAACCGACGTCGGGGCAGACCGTCGAGGTGATCACCGCGCCTTCGGCCGCGCCCAACCCGCAGTGGCTGGATTTCGCCGTCACCGGCAAGGCGCGCGCGGCAATCCGCCAGTACCTGAAGCGGCTGCAGCACGAGGATGCGATCGACTTCGGACACCGGATGCTGGAGACCGCCCTCGATACGCGGGGTTCGAGCCTCGACGCGGTTCCGCCGGAAGTACTCGACCGTTTTCTTGCCGAACACAACCTGCGCAGGCTCGAGGATCTGCTCTCCGACATCGCGCTTGGCAACCGCATGCCCGACCAGGTCGCGGCGAAATTGACCGAAATGGCCGGGCCGGTGATCGGCGCCGCGCTGCATCGTTCGGAGAAGATCCGCATCAGCGGCGCCGAACGCGGGATCCTGAGTTTCGGCAACTGTTGCCATCCGGTGCCGGGCGACGACATCGTGGGCTATCTTTCGCCCGGCAAGGGCATCGTCGTGCATCGGGTCGAGTGCCCGAACTTGGTCGAACTTGCCAAGCTCCCGGAACGCCGCGTCGAGATCGGCTGGGACAAGGAAGTGCAAGGAGACTACCG
>JBOHYO010000383.1:0-12197 GCA_050737935.1 Rhodanobacteraceae bacterium | reverse complement strand
TTTTCTTCGGCAGGCCGGCCAGATGTGGGGCTCCGCCACGGTGGCGCATTGCACGCCAGCGAGCCGCGTATGGTAGCCGGTATGCACCCGCCAGCCAAGCCTTGCGATGCAGCGGGCCGCTCGCTGCTCAGTCCGGCAGAAGCGGCGTCAACACCTCTTCCAGCAAGTCCCGGCGCCAGCCTTCCAGACCCTCCGGCCAGTCCCGCGTAATCGCGAATTCGACGACCAGGCGACGCGGACACAGCAGCCCGGGGGGCAGGTCGAGGCGTGCAGCGACGGCTTGCAGCGCCATACGCATCGCATCGATCACCCGCTTGTACTCACCCCGGGGCGCAGGCGGGATCGGGGACAGCTCGGCCAATTCCTCGGGCGTGGCCGGCGCGCGCAACAGCGAAAACAGCTCGGCGCGCTGCGGGCCGCGCAGGGCGCGCTGGCCTTTGACACGCTCGAACAGGGCCGGAAGCGTCGGCGGCGGTTGCTGCGACAGGTTCAATGCGTGGGCGTCATCCAGCAGCCATGGCCGCGGCTTGTCGAGCGTGCGCGCGGCTTGGTCGCGCCACAGCAGGATCCGGCGCAACCGTGCCTGCATCTCGGGTGGCCAGTCCGACGCGGCGGGTAAGCCTTTTTGCGGCTGCGGGTCCGATCCGCGGCGCCGGTCGGCTCGCCGCACCAGCCGTTCGCAATCCTCGGCGTGCCATTCGCGGCGGCCCAGGCGGGCGAGTTCATCGGAGAGCCTGCCGTGCACCTCGACGAGGTAGGCGACATCAAGCTCCGCGTATTCGCACTGGCTGGCGGTAAGTGGCCTCTGCAGCCAGTCGGAGCGTGTTTCGTCCTTGCTGATCTCGATGCCGAGCAGTCCGGCCACCAACTTCTGGTAGCTCAGGCCCGGCCCCATCCCGCACAATGCCGCCGCGATCTGGGTGTCGAACAGTTGGAGCGGTACGTCGGTGAGCAACGGCGCGAGTGCCTCCATGTCCTCGCCCGCGCTGTGCATGATGCAGCAGCGACCGGCAACCAGCGACCGAACATCCGGCGCGGCGTCGTAGGCCAGCGGGTCCAGCAACCAGCGGTCGGCGTGGTGCGCCGCCTGTACCAATGCCAGCTTCGGGAAGAAGGTGTTGCGGCGCATGAACTCCGTATCGAGCCCGACGGGGTCGCGGTCATCCAGCGTCTCCAGGCGATCCGCATCGTCGATCCAGGTAGCAGTCATCGGTCGTTGCCGCCCATGAATTGGTGTTCCATTGCGCACCGCTTTGCTATCGTGAACCGCACACGATAACAGCCGGACACCGCACCCGCATGCCGAACCCGCAAATCATCACCCGACAACACGCGATCGGTGGCGCGGTCGGCGTGTTGCTGCTGGTGTTCGCATTGGTGTATCGCTTTTTCCCCGCGGCCTTGAAGGTCGAGCCGACGGCGTTGCGGTCGCATCCGGCCACGGCTTCCAGCGCGCCGCTGGTCGCCCGTCAGCCACCACGGAAATTGACGCCGGCGGAATCCGAACTCAACGCCGGGCCGCCGATTTCGCTGGCCCCGGCGACCGTGATCGCGACGCGGGCGCGCGAAGGTGCGTTGGGCGGGCAGGTCGGGACGGGCAAGGCGTCGCAATTGCTGGCGCGTGCCGGAGCGGCGGCGGCCAGCGGCAACCTCGCGGGTCCAGGCGATGACACGGCGCTGGCGCTGGTCCTGCAGGCGGTGAAGGAAACGCCTGACGATCCCCACGTCAAGAAGGCGGTGTCGCTGCTGCACGCGCGCCTCGTCGCAGATGCGCAACAATCGCTCGCGAGCGGCGACGCCGAGGCGGCACGAACCAATCTCGACGCGCTCAAGCAGTTGCCCGGTTCCGGTGCCGACGTTCCGGCGCTCGCCGACCGGATCGATGCCGCGGCCAAGGTCCAGCCATTGCTCGAACAAGCCTCCGGTCTGGTGCAGCAGGGCAAGCTCGAGGGCCCGGGCGACGACACCGCGCTCGCGGTGTACCGCAAGGTACTGGCGCTCGACCCGGAAAACGTGGTCGCGCGCCAGGGTCTGCAACGTGTGCAACAGGCATCGCTCGACCGCGCCTTGACGGCTGCGGCGCAAAACGAGGATGCCAAGGCGGAGGCGGCGCTGGCCGACGCGGCGGCAATCCTGCCGTCGTCCCGTGCGCTGGCCGACACGCGTGCGCGGATCGCCACGATGCGCGGGGGTCGCGCGGACAACCTGATGGCGCAGGCCAAGTCAGCATTCGATGCCGGCAACATCGATCTCGCGCAGCGCCTGGCCGACCAGGCTGCCGGGCTCGGAGCGTCGGCGGACACGTTCCTGGCCCGATTGAAGAACGCGCGCGAGTACGCCAGCTACCATCCGGGGCAGGTGTTTTCGGATCACTTTCTGGACATCGTCGGGCATGCACCTGCGGTGGTCGTGATTCCGAGGGGCAGCTTTTTGATGGGAGCCGCGCCCGGCTCCGGTGGCGCGGCCAGCGCCGAACAGCCGCAGCATGAGGTGACCCTTGCGACCGGCTTCGCGATGGCGCGGACGGAGGTGACCGTTGCCGCGTTCCGCGCGTTCGTGCGCGCCTCCGGGTACGTGCCCGATTCCGCCCGGCTGGGCGGGTCGTCGGTGTACGACGAAGCCAACGGCCGGATGCAGCAGCGAGCGGGGGCGGATTGGCAGGACGATTACGCCGGCAAACGCGCGCAGGATTCCGATCCGGTGGTGAACGTGTCCTGGAACGATGCGCATGCCTATGCGCTGTGGCTGTCCCGGCACACCGGCAAACAGTACCGACTCCCCACTGAAGCCGAGTACGAATACGCCGAGCGGGCCGGCAGCACCGCCCTCTACTGGTGGGGCGATGTTGCGCCGAAAGTCGAGGTCGAGAACCTCACCGGCAGTGGCGACCGGTCGCCTGCGCACCGGAGTTGGGCGAACGCCTTCAAGGGTTACGGCGACGACTACTGGGGTCCGGCGCCGGTAATGAGCTTCCTCGCCAATCCGTTCGGCTTGTACGACATGAGCGGCAACGTCTCCGAATGGGTCGCCGATTGCTGGCATGAAAACTACGTGCGCGCACCCAGCGACGGTAGCGCCTGGGTCAATCCGGGCTGCAGTGAACGGGTGATCCGCGGCGGCTCGTGGGGCAGCGCGCCTGACCAGGACCGGTCCTCGTTTCGGCAAGGCGCGTCCGCCGACGCGCGCAGCGGGCGGGTGGGGTTTCGCGTCGCCCGGGACTTGTGAGTGGAGCCGGGACTCGGGGCGCGTGGAAGCAGGAAACGGCAGGCGCAAAAGCGTTCCACCCCCTTCCGCAGGAAGGGGGTCGCGCGAAGCGCGGGGGGATGCGAGCCGCACGGCGCCAATTCACTACGCTGGCCGGTCATGCATATGCTGCAAGCGCCGCGCGTAACGGGTCCAGATAGCTGGCGCCGAACAGGTTCACGTGGTTCAACAGGTGATACAGGTTGTAGACGGGCGCCCGCTCGCGCCAGTCGCGGCGCAGCGATGCGCGTTCGGCGTAGGCGTCGAAGAACGCATCGGGCGGCGAACCGAACAGCGTCAGCATCGCCAGTTCGGCTTCGGCCCAGCCGTAATGCACCGCACCCGCGTCGACCAACGCGGGCAAACCGTCGCGGCACACGTGCAGGTTTCCCAGCCAAAGGTCGCCGTGCAGCAATACCGGCGGCAGGTCGGGTATGAGTTCGCGAAGCCGCCTGCAAACCAATTCGATCGCGTCGGCGTCCCGTTCTTCGATGGATCCGCGGTCGCGGCCTTGCCGCATCTGCGGCAGCAATCTGCGTTCGGCGAAGAACCGCCAGCCGTCGTCGTCGGGGGTGTTGTCCTGCGGCGAGTCGCCGCAGAACCCGGCGTGGGTGAAGCCGAATCGTTCGCCGCGGCAGTTGTGCTGCGCGGTCAGGCCCGAGCCGGCCCGGACCCAGTAGTCGGCGGCGCGCGTGCCGGATCCCAGGTCCTCCATGACGATCCGATCCGGCTGTACGTCGTACACCGCCGGCACGCGAAGGGAATCCGCGTGCCGCAATTCCGCGAGGCCTCGGGCCTCGGCCTGGAAAAAGCCGCTGGGCGCGCCAGCCCTGCGCTTGACGAAGGCGCGCCGACCGCGTTCGAGCCCGGCGGACCGGTCGAAAGGATCGTTCACGAACCGGCCACCAGCGGGACCATTCGGTTTATTGTAGGCAAGCGGTTGGAACTCATGGAGGCAAGCGTGCCAGACGACATCGAAGCATTGCGCGCCGAAGTCGCGGAACTGCGTGCGCAGCTCGAGGCAATGCGCGCAGAGCTTCGCGAATTGCGCGCGTACATTGGCGAGGTCCCGAGCATGGAATGCGGGATCACCACGTTCGAAGATTGGCAGCAGGAGCGCGGGTCGGCCGTCTAGCCGGCGCCCCCACGTCCGCCGGGAGCGCTTACCGCATGGCGCAAATGGACTTGCGGGTGGTGCCGAAGGTGGGACTCGAACCCACACGCTTTTAAGGGCGGCGGATTTTGAGTCCGCTGCGTCTACCGATTCCGCCACTTCGGCAAGGGGGCCGCAAATTATGCGGGAGCGTTGCGCGGATGCCAAGCAGTGTTGGCTATCTGCGTGTCGCGAATGAACGATCGCCCACCAGCGGCGGCCGGCAGCACGATTTCCCTGTCCGTTTTCAAGCAATTCATGGATAGTTTCGCATCATGGACGGGTGATGGATCGCGGAAGCGGCCCATTGCGCCACGCAACCAAGGACAAGGAGTGTTGCATGCGATCGATCAATCTCGTTTTCATCGGCGTCGCCGCGATCGGGATGGCCGCCGGCGCCGTTGCGCAGAACGCACCCACCCAGAATCCGCCGACCCAACCGGCGACGCAGACCGGCAGCAAGCCTGCCGGCCAGCTCGGCAATTCGGGCGGCGGCTTGAGCACGGACATGACGCCGGGCGAAGCACGGATGGCATTCGGGAACATGGACGCCAACCACGATGGTTTCCTCGACCGTTCGGAGTTCATGCACAACGGCGACAGCGGGCAGCGCTTCGCCGGTTGCGACATGAATCGCGACGGCAAACTGTCCGAAGCCGAATACGTGCAGTGTTCGCAGCGACCGGCGACACAGGATCAGGCGAACCAGCACCGCTGATCGGCCGCCGGCTGCGCGACAGCGTCAATCCAGGGTCAGGCTGCGTTCGCCGCGAGCGTACCATTCGCCGCCGATCGGTTCGAACACCGAACAGTGGGTCATGCGGTCCTGGTAGACGTGTACGCTGATCGCGAGATCGCGATTGCTCGCATTGCAGATCGTGTGGTGCTCGTGGGGTGGGATCAGGCTGCCGGCCGTTCCGGTGCCAGCCTGGATCGCGCCGGCGGCGACGAAGCGGTAGCGCTCGTCGTCATGGTCGCGCAACTCGTACTGCACCACTTCCAGCGCCCCCTGCCACACGCCCTCGACACACCACATGCCGGCGTGGTCATGGATCGGCGTGCCTTGTCCGGGGCTCCAGGTCATCGCCACCACGCAATAGCCGTGCTCGGGGCTGCAATAGAGTTCCCGGCGTGCGTAATGGCCTTCGCAACCCTCGAACACGAAACCGGGCAGGTGCACCTCGCCGGAGTGGATCGAATCGCATAGCGCGGTGCGCAGTCCACGCATGGTGGTGGGGGTGTCCGCCGACTGCACGGCGGCGTCGAACGAACGGATCATCCGGTCACGGCCGGGAAAGTCGATGCCCATGGCACAAGCTTATATCCATCCCGCATGTGGGGGAAGCTTGGACGGGCGCCAAACCGCCGGATTCGTCCTACAAGGTCGCCATGAACGCGCCGATCGCGGCGCCGAAACGGCCGGTATCGACCAGGAACGCGTCGTGGCCCTGCGGGGAGTCGAGACCCACGAAGGTGGTTTCGGTGCCGGTCGCGGTGAGGTCTTCGGCAAGTTGCTGCTGTTGTTCGATGGGAAACAGGATGTCGGTTTCGACGCCTATTACCAGCGCGCGGTCGAGTTTCATTTTGGCGAGCGCGTTGCGTACCGCGGTGGCGGGGTCGGGGGTGCCGCCGTATTCAGCCAGATCGAACCAATCGGAGGCACGCGACAGGTACAGGTAGGAGTTCGGATCGAACGAACGGGTGAACCGGCGCGCGTGGGCGTTGAGATAGGACTCGATCTGGAACTCGGCGCCGAACGGGTCGTCTTCGCGATCGCCGGGATCGAGTCGGATGCGGCCGAAGCGCCCGCGCCATTCCAGCGCCGAGCGGTAGGTGATGACGCCGAGCTTGCGCGCGATATTCATGCCCGTTTCGGGGTAGCGGCCATCGTCGTAGCGGCCTTCGTTCCATTTTGGATCCAGCCGGATCGCCTCACGCTGCAGCGAGCGGATCGCGATCGCGAAGGGCTGCGCGCGCGGCGCGGTGCACACGCTGAGGTGCGCGCGCGCGAAGCCCGGATGATGCGCCAGACACCCCAGCGCCGACATGCCGCCCATCGAGCAGCCGACCAGTGCCGCCAACCGCTCGATGCCGAGTCCGCGCACGAGTTCGTAGCCGGCATTGCCGACGTCTTCCAGCGACAGCTCAGGGAAGTCGAGCCGATAGTGTTCGCCGGTTTCGGGATTGATCGACGCGGGCCCACTGGATCCCTTGCAACTGCCCAGCGAATTCGCGCAGACCACGAACCAGCGGTTGCTGTCGATGGCCTTGCCGGGGCCGACGATGTCTTCCCACCAGCCGGGCGAGTCGTCGATGTCGTTGCGCGCCGCGTGTGCGCTCGGCGACAGGCCGGTCAGGACCAGCACGGCGTTGTCGTGCGCGGGATTCAACGTTCCCCAGGTTTCGAACGCGACTTGCGCGCCGCGCAGCTCGCCGCCGCGCTTCATCGGGAACGGCGAGGGCAGGGTGAAATATCGGCGGGCGTCGGCCATGGCGGGTCTTCGGCAGGCGGAATCCGCAAGGGTAGCGAACCCACGTGGACCGGCCAAGCGCACGGTTCTTCGGCGTTCCTCAGTGCTTGTACAGGACACACAGGAGGTGGGGACCGCTCGTTAGCTCGTTTCGAGTCTGGCCCGGGCCCGGCAAATGCACCAAAGTTCGTCATTCCGGCGCACGCCGGGATCCATTTTTGTACAAGAGGCAACATCAAAATGGATTCCGGGTTCCGCGCTGCGCGCGGCCCCGGAATGACGGCAGGTTCTAAACTTTCCCGAGTCCCGAGTCCCGAGTCCCGAGTCCCGAAATCAATCCACCTTGTTGATCGTCAATGCGACCGGTGCCTGCGATCGGGTGGCGACCTCTTTTGGCGCGGATTCCAGGTCCCCGGCCTGCGGCATCGCATCGCCGGATTTGCTGATGCGGGCGGCGACTTCGACTTTCGCGAATTTCGAGAGCGTCAGCGCGGGCGTCATCGCCATGGCATCGGTCAGCGTGACTTTGGCCGGCAACTCCGAGGCCTTGAGGCGCGCGACCGCCAGCGGCATGGGCGGACCATCCACTGCGTGCGCGAACACGAACAAGGTGTCGCCGGGCTGCACGCTCGAAGCAAGGCCGGGAGCCAGCTTCACCGACACCGTGAGCGCCACCGCGCGGGCGGCTGCAGTCGATGAAGCGGCCGGTACGGGATCCACGGCGGCAGCCTCGGCGTTCTGCGTGTCGCCACCGGCCATGCGCGCTTCGGCTGCCGCCAATTCCTGTTGCACGGCGGCGGCGACCTTCGAGCCCGGTTGCAGCAGCGGCAGCAGCGTCTTCCATTGGCTGGCCGCATCCGCGTATTGGTCACGCTGGAAATCGCTGATCCCGAGCAGCCACAATGCGCGCTGGTGGCTCGGATCGAGCTGCAACGCGTGGCGCAACTTCGCGCGCGAATCGTCATCGATCCGGTGCGAAGGACTGGTTTCGGCCTTGGCCTCGGCCCACGCGACCATCGCATCGGGATCGTCGGGCTTCAGTTTCAGCAAGTGGTTCAGCGCATCCAGCGCCTGTTGCGGCTGGCCCATGGCGGCATACGCCTGCGCAAGCAGCGCCCAACCCTGTGCGTCATCGGGCTTCTTCGCGACACTCGCCTGCAGTTGCGCGGTGGCCTCGGCCAGGTCGGCGCGGTTGTCCGGAATCACCGGCTGCAGCGCCTGCGGAGTGCCGACCATGAGATACAGTCCGAGCACCACGGGGAACGTCAGCCCCGCGATCACGAGCGCCAGGACGAACGGTGCGCGCGGCCGGCCTTCACGGCGCGCGCTCCGCAGCATCGGCACCAGCACGCAGGCGAGGGCGACCACCACCATGATGGCGGCGATGACGAGAAAACGCGTGGTCACCAATCGTCTCCGAGGTCTTCAGCGATGCTTTCGGCAGGGCGCGTGCGCCGGCGCAGCAGCACGACCACGACGATGCCGCCCGCGAGCAGGATCGCGGGCGTGCCGAACCACAGGGCGATGGTGCTGGGGGCGAGCGGTGGGTCGTACAGGATGAAGGTGGAATAGCGCGCGACCAGCCAATCCTTGATTTCCTGGTCGCTCTTGCCCTGCTGCATCATGTCGAATATCTGCCGCCGCAACTGCTTGGCGAAATCGGCATTGGATGAGAGCAGGCTTTCGTCCTGGCAGACCATGCAGCGCAGTTCGCCCGTCAGGTGCTGGAAGCGTTCGCGCTGCGCGGTGCTCTGGAATGGCAGCGGATCGATCGCAAATGCGCCGGTGCTGAACGCCAGCGCACAGGCAATGAGCGCGGCGATCAGCAGGCGCTTCATGTGCCTTCGCCCTCGAGCTCGTGGATCCGTGGCTCGAGTTCCTTTGCGATCACGTCCGGCGTCAGCGGCCCGATGTGCTTGTAGCGGATGACGCCCTTGCCGTCGATCAGGTAGGTTTCCGGTGCGCCATACACGCCGAAGTCGATCGCGGTGTCGCCGGACTGGTCGGCGATCACCTCGTGATACGGATTGCCATGGCGCTGCAGCCAGGCGCGAGCATCCTTCGGCGCATCCTTGTAGTCGTAGCCGATCAGCGGAATGCCGAACTTGTCGCGGTAGGCCATCAGCACCGGGTGCTCGTCGCCGCAGGCGAAGCACCAGCTCGCGAACACGTTGAGCAGGTACGGCTTGCCCAGGAGATCGGCCTTGGTGACGAACTGGGTGGGTTGCTCGAGCTTCGGCAGCCGAAACGCAGGCGCGGGCTTGTCGATCAAGGGGCTGGGTACGAAACGCGCGTCGTGCGTCTGGTTCCAGACGAGCCCGACTACGAAGAACGCCACCAGCGCCGCGAACACGGCGAGCGGCACGAAGCGGCCGAGAGGTTTGCGTGCAGCTTCGTTCACGCCTCACCTTCCGCCAGCTTGCGCGGGGTCTCCGGTTCCGGTGTGGCGCGCGCGGTTTCGGGTTCGACCGCCCGGTGCAGGCGGAAGCGCTTGTCCAGCACCACCGCGAAACCACCCAGCATCATCAGCACGCCGCCGCCCCAGATCCAGCGCACGAACGGCTTGTCGTACACGCGCAGCGACCAGGCACCGTTGCCGATCGAATCCCCGAGCGAAACGTACAGGTCGCGGAACACGCCGGCCTCGATCGCGGCCTCGGTCTGCACCTGTCCGCCGGCGTAGGTGCGCTTCTGCGGGTGCAGGGTGACGATCTGCTTGCCGTTCCGCGTGATCACCACGGTGCCCTGCTGCGCGCGGTAATTCGGGCCTTCGGTTTCCACGACGCCTTTGAAGTGGAAGTCGTAGGCACCGACTTCGACGCTCTTGCCGGGCTTCATGCTGACGTCCTGCTCGACGCTCATCGAACGGGTCAGGATCGCGCCCGCGATGAATACGCCGACGCCGAAGTGCGCCAACATCATCCCCAGCATCTCGAACGGATAGCGCTTGCCGCGCGGCGCCTCGCGCCAGCGCTTGATCGCGAACATCGCGACGCCGGCCATCACCCATACGGCGGCGGTAATGCCGAGCAGTTCGTAGAAGCTGCGCGCGCCGAGCGCGAAGCCGATGATTCCCGCCACAATCGCGAGCGCCACGATCCGGACCAGCGCGCGTTTCCAGACCTGGAGGTCGGCCTTTCCCCAGCGCGACAGCGGCCCGAACGGCAGCGCCAGCACCAGTGGCGTCATCAGCAGCAGGAACAGCGGGCCGAAGTAGGGCGGCCCGACCGAGATGCGCCCGATGTTGAGCGCCTCACCGACCAGCGGATACAGCGTGCCCAGCAGCACCATCGCGCAGGCGACGGTGAGCATCAGGTTCCCGATCAGCATCAGGGTTTCACGCGACGCAAGTGCGAACGATTTGCCTCCGGTCACCTTTGGTGCTCGCAGCGCATACAGCAGCAGCGAACCGCCGACCACCACCGCGAGGTACACAAGGATGAACACGCCCCGCGCCGGCGCGAACGCGAAGGCGTGCACGCTGGTGAGCAAACCGGAGCGCACCAGGAAGGTACCGAGCAGCGAGAACGCGAACGCAAAGATCGACAACAGCAGCGTCCATGCGCGCAGCCCGTCGCGCTTGTCGGTGATTGCCTGCGCGTGGATAAGCGCAGCTCCGATCAGCCACGGCATGAAGGAGGCGTTTTCGACCGGGTCCCAGAACCACCAGCCGCCCCAACCGAGTTCGTAGTACGCCCAGGCGCTGCCCGCCACGATGCCGAGCGTCAGAAATCCCCATGCGACATTGGTCCACGGCCGCGCCCAACGCACCCAAGTGGATTTCAGTTCACCGCCGAGCAGCGACGCGATTGCGAACGCGAAGGCGACGCTGAAACCGACGTAGCCCATGTAAAGCATCGGCGGATGGAACACCAGGCCGGGGTCCTGCAGTACGGGATTCAGATCCGCGCCATTGGCGGGCACCGGAAACAGCCGCAGGAACGGGTTCGAGGTCGTGATCATGTACAGCAGGAACCCAAACGCGACGAACCCGAGCACCCCGATCACCCGCGAGAAAAACGCCTTCGGCAGCTTGCCGCCGAGTGCCACCATCGCCACCGTCCACAAATTCAGGATCAGCATCCACAGCAGCAGTGAACCCTCGTGCGCGCCCCATACCGCTGACAATTTGTAGTACCACGGCAGCGAGAGGTTCGAGTTCTGCGCCACGTAGGCGACCGAGAAATCGTTGGTCCAGAACGACCAGGCAAGAATCCCGAACGCCAGCGCCACGAACACGCCCTGGCCGATCGCGAGCGTCGGTGCGGTTGCCATCAGCGGCTTGCTGCCGCGCCACGCACCGATGATCGGCAACAGGCATTGCAGCCCCGACAACAGCAGCGCGAGGATCAGCGCGACCTGGCCAAGTTCGGGGTTCACGGATGCACCGCCGCATCAGAGGTTTTTCCTTCCCCCGCTTGCGGGGGAAGGGAATTGTTCGAGGGAATGCGGTGTTCTTCCTTCGCTTTCGCGATCGCCTGCGCGACCTGCGGCGGCATGTAGGTGGCGTCGTGCTTCGCCAGCACCTGGGTTGCGACGAACTTGCCATCTTTCATCGAACCGGTGGTGATGGTGCTCTGACCCACGCGGAACAGGTCGGGCAGGATGCCGGTGTAGGTCACCGGGATGCTCTGGAAACGATCGGTGATCACGAAATCGGTGGTCAAGGTATCGGGTACGCGACGCACGCTGCCTTCCTTGACAATGCCACCAAGGCGAAATGGATGGGCGGGTGGCGCCTTGCCCGCGTCGACTTCGCTGGGCGAGTACAGGTAGGTCACGTTCTTTTGCAGCGCGAACACGGAAAGACCGGCTGCCACCGCCACCGCGCCGAGGATCAGCAATGTGATGATCAGCCGCCGCTTGCGAACCGGATTCACGTGGATGCCTCCGCGCGTGGCGTGCGCGTGGCGCGGGTGCGCTCGCGCGCGAGGCGTCCACGAAGTTCGCGCGTCAGCCGGCGACGGCGCAGCCCGGGCGCGAACCAATCCCACGCCAGCACGATGAAGAACACCGCGTACGCGGGCCACACGTACATCGCGTAACCGCCCATTGCAAACCAGTGAGCCATGTCAGGTAGGTGCCCCCGTCGTCTGCGTGGGTTGTCCGCCGACCAATGCGCGCACCCATTGCTTGCCGCTTTCCAGCGACAGCAGCCCGGTGCGCGTGCGGCCGAGGATGCTCGCGAAGAAGTACAGGTGTGTCGCCAGCGCCATCACCAGCAGCGGCCACAACATCGCCGGCGCGATCGAGGAACGCGCCGGATCAAGGAAATCGACCGTCGTCCCCTGGTGCAGCGTGTTCCACCATTGCACCGAGTAGTGCACGAT
>JBOHYO010000382.1:0-5459 GCA_050737935.1 Rhodanobacteraceae bacterium | reverse complement strand
GCACTGTGCTTTGCTTTCGCGGCATTGGCACCTAACCATTCCGTAAGAGACTTCCCGTCAACTCCGGTCGTTTGATGCCCTTGCCTTGAGCTTTCAGGCTGTTGCTGGTCATCATGTTGTCTTCTTTGCTGCGTGGTGCTGGTCAGTGCAACGCGGGCGCAACGAATGTCAGACTGCATTTCCGTAACCGGTCTTGTTGCACTGCTGATGCTGGTGCGGACCATCGTATAAACCGCACCCGGAGACCTCTTTCATTCATCGGACTGTCCGGTGCCCGGGATCGGCCGCGACAAGGCTTGGACGTCCATCTGGTTAGTCAGGTTCTCTCCGGGTCGGTCTGACCTGTTGTCTACCGCTTCGCGCTGACGATGAATCGATTCGGTTTTCTCAAGCGACCCGCGCCGGCCGGTGCATCGGATGGTTCAGGCAGGCATGCGGGTCGTAGTCGACGTCACGGGCCAGCATCGCCCAGATCTGGCGGGCGTGTTTGTTGGCGATCGCCACGATCACCTTGCCGAAGGGCATGCGCCCATCGAGTGAACGTATCCACAGCTGCTCGTGACGCAATCCCGCCAAGCGAACTTGGTGACCACTTCTACTACGGTTACGTTACTGTCAGTGACGCAGCGGCTCCGTTTTCGGAGTACCAGGCATCGGGAGCCAAGTTCATGCAGCCACTCGCCGACAAGCCCTGGGGCATGCGGGAATTCGGCATTCGCACGATCGACGGGCATCGAATCATGTTCGGTCAGGAACTCTAGCCATAGGTCAGGTGGCGCCTGACCATCATTCCAACGGATGCTTACCCTCTGCGCAGATTCGCGCCGCTTGACCCAAGCATTGATCATGACAATCCCGGAGACCGCATTGCGGCAGGCAGACAATCCTGTGCTTGTCGCGATTGCCATCGAGCTCTTTCGCGAATACGCCCAGGACATCGGTACCGATCTCGAATACCAGGGTTTTGCGGCGGAGCTCGCCGCATTGCCGGATCCGTACGTGCCACCCATGGGCGCGTTGCTGATCGCGGACATTGGTGGCGACGCTGCAGGCTGCGCCGGCCTCAGGCCGATCGATGACTGCGTGAGCGAGATGAAACGCCTGTACGTCCGCCCGGCCTACCGGGGGACCGGCTTGGGCAAGCGGCTGGTCGAAGCCGTCATCGAGGCGGCGCGTCGGGCCGGTTACCGCGAACTTCGTCTGGATACGCTGCCCAGCATGGCATCGGCGCAAGCGCTTTATCACCGGCTCGGGTTCTCCGAGATCTCGCCTTATAACGACAAGCATCTGCCGGGCACACGCTTTTATGCGCTCGGGCTGACGCGCTAGGAAACCTATTCCTGCCAGCGGTCATTCCCGCGTGGGCGCGACTGCGTATGCAGGATTGCAAACGCGAACGCGGCAGGCCGCCCGAAGGGCGACGCCACGGATGGCGCGAGTAATTCAAACGTGTATTGTGCAGCGCGTTCAAATACAAAGACACTGGATCCCGGACATCGCCGCGCGATTCCGGGATGACGAGCAAAACCAGACTTCGCCTGGTGTCACCCCGCTCCCGGCCTGCTCCCGCCCGGCCAATAGGCGCTGTCCGGAACCGCCCGCGCGCCGAAGATCGCCTGCCCCACGCGCACGATGGTCGAACCTTCTTCGATCGCGAGTTCGAAGTCGCCGGACATGCCCATCGAAAGTTCGTCCATCGCGATGCCGCCGGGCGCATCCCGACGCAGACGGTCGCGCAGCTCGCGCAGGCGCACGAAGCACGGACGCACCTTGTCCTGGTCCTCGGAAAAAAGCGCCAGCGTCATCAGGCCGCGCACCCGCAATGACGAGAATGCGGGAAGCCGGTTCACGAATCCGGCGACTTCATCCGGCGGCAGGCCGAATTTGCTGGCCTCGCCGGACGTATTGATCTGCACCAGTACATCGAGCGAACGACCCAGCGCCTGCAGGCGCTTGTCGAGTGCTTCGGCGACACGCAGGTTGTCGAGTGCCTGGAATTCGCTGGCAAACTCGGCAACCAGCCTGGCCTTGTTGGTCTGAAGGTGCCCGATGATTGCCCAGCGCAACTCGGGCAGGTCTGACATCGCCTGGCATTTGCGATGCGCTTCCTGGACCTTGTTCTCGCCCAATGTGTGGCAACCGGCCGCGTAGGCGTTGCGGATGCGCGCCTCCGGCACAGTCTTGCTGACCGGGAGCAGGCGTACCGAGGCGGGATCCCGATTTACCCGGGCGCATGCGGCCGCGATGCGCGCGTGCACTTCGGCGAGGTGCTGCCGGAATTCCTCGACCGTGCTGGCGGTGGTGTATATGTGCACTCAGGACACTCTGATTTTGCTCGTCATCCCGGAATCGCGAAGCGATATCCGGACTGCGTTCGCAGGATCGCAAACGCGAACGCCGAAGGCGGCCCAAAGGGCGAGCGCCATGGATGGCGCAAGTATATCCAGCGACTTCATGCTTCAACGTGTTGCACGAAAGGCACTGGGTTCCCGCTTTCGCGAGAATGACGACGTGGATTGGTCGACCTTGCTCGAGCAAGTATAGATACACCACCGCGTTCGTTCCTGCACACGCGCGTATGCTGATCGCATGAGTGTGCATGAAAAGCCAGTGGAACGGCCATGGCCGGAAGCGCTTTGGACCATCGGGCACTCCACCCGCGACCTCGACGAGTTCATCGCTTTGCTGCAACAGAACAATATTGAGGTGCTTGCCGACGTGCGCCACTTTCCCGGCTCGCGCAAATATCCGCATTTCAACGTCGATCCGCTGCGCGAGGCACTGCACAGCGCCGGCATCGATTACGACCCCTTCATCGAGCTGGGCGGCCGCCGCAAGGTGCGGCCGGACTCGCCGAACACGGCGTGGCGTCATCCGGCGTTTCGGGGCTACGCCGACTACATGGAGACCGACGCATTCCGCGCCGGCACCGAGCGATTGAAGGCACTGGCCTGCGCGAAACGCACCGCGATCATGTGTTCGGAGGCGGTCTGGTGGCGTTGCCACCGCGGCCTCGTCGCGGACGTGTTCAAGCTCAACGGCACGCACGTGCTGCACATCATGGGACCGGGCGAACCCCGGGAGCACCCGTACACCTCGGCAGCGCACGTAGCGGATGGCAGGCTCGACTATTCGGCCGACCAGCACGAGCTGCCGATCCGCCGCGACCTGTGAGCAAGCACCGGCACTTGTCCGCGCTCGGTTGAAGGCGTAGCGTGAAACCCGACCGGGGCGTCGTTCCCGGATGTCCCTGGCCACGTTCCTCACGCAAGGAGGTGGCTCATGACGTCCTCGACCTTCGATCGTTCCTTCGAATGCGCCCCACACGCGACCCGTTCCATCGCGATGGCGCTGGCCCTCAGCTTCAATCTCGCCCTCGTGGTGTTTGCGTTGCGGCCCACCACGCCGCTCGTGGTCCACACGCCGCCGCCAATGTCGTTGCTCGCGACCCTGGTGCAACCGCCGCCGCCGGCCCTCCAGCCGCCTACGGTTCCAGTGCTGCACGTGACCCACCAGGTGTCGGTTCCCGTGGTGCACCTCGCGGCACCCAACCACGTACCGATCGCACTCGCCGCCCTGCCGGGCATAGTGCCGGTCGCGCAAGCCAAACCCGCGGTGGTGCAGGCCAGGCCCGGCATCAGTTCGGTGGCCGCTTCCGGGGACAGTGATGCGAGCATCGCCTACGAGACTGCGACCGCGCCCGCCTATCCGATCCAGGCATTGCGCGCCGGCGTCCAGGGCACCGTGTTACTGAAAGTGCTGGTCGATGCCAGCGGCAAACCGGTGCGGGTAATGATTGAGCACAGCAGTGGCTGGCGGCTACTCGACGACGCCGCGCGCGAGCACGTGCTGGCGGCGTGGCGCTTCCATCCTGCGATGGCGGACGGTCACGCGATCGAGGCATGGGCGCTGGTGCCCGTGCGCTTCAACCTCAACCGCAATTGAGCGATTTCCCTCGAGCGGGTGACGCCGTCACCCGCTCCTCGCCTGGCCCTGCGCGTGCTGTGGCGGTTCGGAAGGCGTGCGCGATGCATGCACAATCAGCCATACCAGCCCCGCAACGAACAGCAGCGGCATCAGCACCGGCAACAGCGCAAAGAGGACGATCGGCAACACCAGCAGTCCGACGATGGCGATGGCGAACATGCCGAACAGGCCACCGAAAATCGCGCCCAGCAATCCGAACGTCAACTTGAACACACCGACAATCAGCGCGGCGAACAGCCAGAACGCGCCGAAGCCAACCAGCAACAACACTCCCAGTTCGAACATTTCGACCTCCTTGCCGCGTGGCGGCAATCTGTTGCGCAACCGAGTCCAGTATGAGCCCTTCTGTTGCGCCTGGGGGCATGACTCACGACCCACGCGATGCCATGACTTCCGGCGCATGCAGCTATTGTCAAGTGCGCTATAGTGTACTCGTCTGTACGACCCATGCAAGTGCCCCGTGATGGCGGACACCGACCCGCACCTGAAAAAGTTCGAGAAGGAACTGGCCGCCGGAACGGTGTCGCTGGTCCTGCTGGCGGTGTTGGCGGCCGCGCGCGAACCGCTGTACGGCTACCAGATCGCCAAGCGCCTCGAACGCGACGCCGGCGGCGTGCTGGTAGGCAAGCAGAGCGCGCTGTACCCGGTGCTGCGCAACTTGAGTGCCGCGGAATTGCTCGACACCTTCGTTGAGCCGTCGGAAGCCGGTCCGCCGCGCCGCTACTACCGCATCACGCCGCTGGGCCGGAAGGTATTGCGCGAATGGACCGAGGCCTGGAGTTCCACCCGCCGATTCGTCGACTCGGTTCTGAAGGACTGACCTGAAGGATTGAAGCCATGAGCACGCCGCAAACCATCAAGCAATACCTGGCGCAACTGCGCGCCGCGTTGGCCGGCGCGGATCCGGCGATGATCCAGGACGCGCTGTATGACGCGGAAGAACACCTGCGCTCGGAACTCGCCGAAAACCCAGGCATGAGCGAGGCCGAATTGCTGGCGAAAATCGCGACCAGCTACGGCGCGCCCGACGAAGTCGCGGAAATTTACCGCACCACCGAACAGACAGTTGCACGCGCCCTGCGTCGGCCCCCGCCGCGTCCGCGTCGATCCGCGATCGGCCGGTTTTTCGGGGTGATCGCCGATCCACACACGTACGGCGCGATGTTCTACATGCTGCTGGCGCTCGCCACCGGCATCTTCTACTTCACTTGGACGGTCGCCGGCCTCTCGATGTCGATCGGGTTCGCTTTCACCCTCATAGGCATCCCGTTCTTCCTGCTGTTCATGGCCTCGGCGCGCGGCCTTTCGCTGCTGGAAAGTCGCATCGTCGAAGGCATGCTCGGGGTGCGGATGCCGCGTCGTCCGCCGTACGTTGAACGCGAACGGCCGTGGCTCAAACGCATCGGGAGCATGCTGGCCGATCCGCGCACATGGTTCACGCTGCTCTACATGATCCTGATGCTGCCGCTGGG